>NZ_CAMLIX010000036.1 GCF_946479975.1 uncultured Flavobacterium sp. | reverse complement strand
CTTCTCCAGCCACTTTTCCAGTATTTTTCAATTGAAAAGAAACTTTAATGGTTTCGTTGTTTTTTATTTTTGTCGAAGATAATTTCAAACCTGAATAATCAAAAGTAGTATAACTCAATCCGTATCCAAAGGGATATTTCGGCGAGTTTTTTAAATCGATATAAGCCGAAACGTAGTTTGTCGAATTTTCATCTTTAGCCGGTCTTCCCGTGCTAAAATGGTTGTAATAAATTGGCACCTGCCCTACTTCTCTTGGAAAAGTCATTGGTAATTTCCCAGACGGATTATAATCTCCAAATAATACATTTGCAATTGCATTTCCAGCTTCGGTTCCTAACCACCAGGTGTACACAATGGCAGGAACATTGTCTGCTGTCCAGTTAAAAACCAAAGGTCTTCCTGCGTTGATTAAAACCACAACTGGTTTTCCCGTTGCCTGAATTGCTTTTACTAAATCTTCCTGAACGCCAGGCAAGTGAAGATCACTGCGGCTTTTGGCTTCACCGCTCATATCACGTCTTTCGCCAATACTTAAAATTACCACATCTGCCTGTTTTGCTGTTGCTACTGCTTCTGCAAAACCATCTTTGTTATTTCCTTCTATTTCACATCCATTTGCATACAGTAATTTTGTGTTTTTACCTGCTTTATTCTGCAAACCGTCCCATTGCGAAACAATCCATTTGTTGTAATCTACTTCAGGAAGTTCTACAGACCAAAAGCCCATGTTTTCCTTATATTCTTTTACCATCGGACCAATAAATGCAATTGTTTTTACATTTTTAGAAATTGGCAAAGTCTGGTTTTCATTCTTTAATAAAACAATACTTTTTTCTGCAACTTCAAGAGCTGCTTTTCTGTGTTCTGGATTGTTTAATTCTTTTTCAGCGCGCTTTTCATCAGAATATTTGTAAGGATCATCAAACAATCCTAATTCGAATTTCTTGCGAAGAATACGTCTTACAGCGTCATCAACCAAATCAATAGAAACTCTTCCTTCCTTTACTAATTCTGCTAAATGTTTACGGTAGGCATTACTTTCCATGTCCATGTCACTTCCTGCGGTAATGGCTGAGTAAGCGGCTTCTTTCAGATCTTTAGAATATCCGTGTGCTACCATTTCTCCAATTGATCCCCAGTCTGAAACTACGAAACCTTGAAAGTTCCATTTTCCTTTTAAAATATCTCTTTGTAAATGTGCATTTCCTGTTGCTGGAATTCCGTTAATATCATTGAAAGAGTTCATAAAAGTTGCTGCGCCTGCATCTACGGCTGCTTTAAACGGAGGTAAATACGTTTCTAAAAGCATTCTTTCGCTCATGTCAACAGAGTTATAATCTCTTCCCCCAACTCCTGCTCCATACGCTGCAAAGTGCTTTACGCAAGCCATAACCGAGTTTAAATCTCCCAATTTATTTCCTTGAAAACCTTTTACTCTTGCATAAGCAATTTTAGAACCTAAATAAGTATCTTCTCCTGCACCTTCCATCACACGTCCCCAGCGCGGATCACGACCAATATCAACCATTGGTGCAAAAGTCCAGTGAATGCCGCTTGCTGCAGCTTCTGTTGCGGCAACTCTTGCCGCTAATTCGATTGCTTGTAAATCCCAGCTCGCTGCTTCGGCCAAAGGAATTGGGAAAGTAGTTTTATAACCATGAATAACATCCTGACCAAATAACAACGGAATTTTAAGTCTTGACTGCATAGCCAATTCCTGATATCCTCTGGTATATTTAGTTCCGATAACATTTAGCATCGAACCAATTAATCCTTGTTTTATTTCGTTTTGTTTGTTCGGATTAATGGTAATTGGACCTGTTGCCTGATTGTCTCCCGTGTATTGATTTAACTGGCCTATTTTTTCTTCAATGGTCATTTTCTTCAACAAATCATTGACTTTCTGATCTATTGACTGCTGTTGTGCCGACGCAAAAAGCGAAAGCATAAACAGCGTAATCATGGTTACTTTTTTCATAAGTTTAAGTTGTTTACCAAACGTAAGTGGCAACTGCTCCCGCGTTTAGTGTGGTTGAGGTTTGTTTTTGGTTGTATTTAATAGTAAAAGTTTCTGCTGAAGCTCCGTCATTTTCTACAATTAAAACTGTTTGTCCTAACGGAGTTTTAAAAGAAACATTGTATAGATTTCCTACGATATTACTTCCAATTCTTACGGAACCTTCTGGAACAAATTTAGAAGCGTGTGCAATAATATAATATCCCACTTCTCTTTTAATATTTTGATTTTGATCAATCATCAAAGCGCCTTTGCAAGTAGAACATCCTCCTGGTGTAAAAGGTTTGTAAAACTCATCATTTGCCAATCCCCATGACAATGCATTTTTACTCCAATTGCGCATTGAACCAATTACTACATTTTTTACGCTCCATTTTAAATCGGTTTCAAAATTAGTTCCTGATCCGGTATATTGTTCGGTAAAATACAAATCTTTATTCGGAAATGCGTTATGAACTGTACTCAAAGCGCTGATATCTCCTTCATATAAATGAAATGCAGATCCCGCTACAAACGGATTTGCTTTTGCATCTTTTAAAATAGTCAAAGGATATTCTGGTTTGTTGCAGTTATGGTCATAAACAATAATTTTGGTTTTGATTCCTGCTTTCGCGAAAGCGGGACCTAAATTATTTCCAATAAAATCTGCTTGCTGTTCTGCTAACATCAATAAACTCGGATTATTCCCTGGATGCAAAGGTTCGTTTTGAGGCGTTATGGCATCGATTACAATTCCGTGCGATTTCATTGCTTGAATGTATTTCACAAAATATTCCGCATAAACTTGATAGTATTTCGGCTGTAAACTTCCTCCTTTAGAACTTCCATTGTCTTTCATCCAAACTGGCGGCGACCACGGAGAACCCATTATTTTAATCTTCGGATTAATGGCTAAAATTTCTTTTAAAACCGGAATCACATCTTCTAAATCGGGTCCTAAATTGAATTTTTCTAGTTTTAAATCCGTTTGGCCTTCCGGCATATCATCATACGAAAAAACTTTTTCATTCAAATCTGATGCTCCAATACTTATTCTTAAATAACTTAAACCAATGGCGTCTTCTTTTCTAGAAAACAATTCCTGAAGCAGTGCTTCTCGTTTTGGTTTGTCTAGTTTTAAAATGGCCTGCGCACTTCCTCCAGTTAATGAAAATCCGAAACCTTCGATGGTTTGAAATTTTTCTGAAGGATTTACTTCAATGGTCTGATTGGAATTTGTTTCTGAGGTAAAAACCAAATCAGGTTGTTTTTTAAGTTTTGATGTTTCATCTGAAGTGGTAATCCAGGATTGAATTTTTCCTGAATTAGCCACTGTATTTGAAGAAGATCCGCATTTTAGCTGCATTGCTGCTAATGGCAGTAAAACTAAGATTTGAAGTTTTTTGATGCTGTTTTTCATTTAATCTATTTCTATTAAAACAGGTAAATGATCCGATGGATATTTTAAATCTTTAGAATCACTTAGCACTGCATGTTTTTGCACTTTAAGACCGCTATTTTTCGAAATAAAAATATAGTCTAATAATAATGTTACGGGTTCATTGTGCTTGAAATCATTGAAAGTTCCAGAAGGTCCAAAAGGTTTTTCTATTGAAACATCTTTGGTATCATCCATTACTTTTTTGATTTCAGCAATTTGAGTTGTGTTGGGTTCCGAATTGAAATCGCCCATTAAAAAAACCGGATAGTTTTTTGTGTTTAATGCCGCTATTTTTGAAAGCGCAAGCTGTACGCCTTTTACTCTAGCCACTTCGCCCATATGATCTAAATGAAGATTAAAAACCCAAAATGTTTTTTTCGTTTTCAAATCTTTAAAAAGTCCGTAGGTAGAAATTCTGTTGCAGGCTGCATCCCAGCCTCTGGAAACTTTTTCTGGTGTTTCAGACAACCAAAAAGTATTGGATTGTTCTACTTTAAAACGATCTTTTTTATAGAAAATCGTACAAGCTTCACCGGTTCCGTTTTCTTCTCTTCCTATTCCAAATTTGTTGTAATTGGTCTGAGCCGATGCAATTTCTAAAACTTGATTTGGCGTTGCTTCCTGCACTCCAAAAATATCTGGACTATAAAATCTGATTTGAGCATTAAAATAATCCTTTCGGTTCGGCCACGCATTTTCTCCATCTGATGCTACATCAAGACGAATATTATAAGTCATAATTTTTAAATTCTGACCAAAAAATGAATTTCCTGCTAAAAGCAATAAGAACACTAAAACTAGTTTGTTTATCTTTTTCATGTTAAAAAATTTTAATCTGTAAAGCTAGCGTTTCCGTGACTTCAGCGAAAAAAATCTATTTAAAACTTATGTTAATTATGAATCGTAAAATTAGTTCAAATTTAATTTTGACAAATTAATTGTACACTCTTACATAATCAATTTCGTAAGTCGAAGTTTTAAAATTAGGATCAACTGCGCCTCCAAAATTGCCGCCCATTGCAAAGTTTAAAATGATAAAAAACTTAGCATTAAATGGCGTTGTACTTGAGTTTTTATAGGTATAAAATAAATTATCATCTACATAAAACTTAATACTTTCTGCGCTCCATTCTGCTGCATAAATATGAAAAGCTGTCGCTGAAGTTGGGTTTGTTGTTGTAGCCGTATCTGGCGTATTTCCCGAACGACCTGGAGAATGTAAGGAGGAGTGAATTACATTCGGTTTATTTCCTACTGATTCTAAAATATCAATTTCACCGCATGCAGGCCAGCCAACAGTATCAAGGTTGTCTCCTAAAAGCCAAAATGCCGGCCAGGTACCTCCGCCAACAGGCAGTTTTGCACGAATTTCTGCTCTTCCGTATTTAAAAGAAAATTTCCCTCGAGTTAGAATTCTTGCAGAAGTATATTGGCTTCCCATATATTCTTCTTTGATTGCTTTTATTTTCAAAATTCCGTTTTCGACAATTACATTTTCTGGACGTTTGGTATAATATTCCAATTCGTTATTTCCCCAGCCGTCTCCAGTTCCTGTATTGTAATCCCATTTATCACTATTTGGTGCGCCTGCAACATCAAATTCATCAGACCAGATTAATTTTCTGGCTACGAAAATATTCACTTTTGTAGAGGCGTAAGTGTATTTTACCCCATTAAATGCCGTAACATCAATGGTGTATTCTTGAGTTCCTGGCTGCGTAAATTCGTATGTGTAATCGCTGGTTGTAAACTCTTTTGTTTCATTATTTACCACAATTTTATACGATTTTGCATCTGCTGCTTTAATCGTCAGGCGCACTTTTCCGCTTCCGTCTCCATTTGGCATTTCGGCAGTTTTGCCTATAATGTCAACTTGTACAGAAATTTTATCAGGGTTTACAACTTCTGGACTATCAGTCGTATCGTTACTGCTGCTGCAGGATTGAAACACAAACAGCAGAATAAGAGTCAGCAGTCCTGCTCTATTTGCGAGATTGATCATTTTCATCTTTTTATTATTTAAGTGGTTTAGTTAACAAATTGAATATCAAGATAAATATTATTTCTTCTACTTTTTTGTTTTGTTCATAATAAAGTCAAAATAGTTAGATGAAATTGGTCTTTTAAAATTAGATGCAAAATTATTTCCAAGTGTAAGTTCCTACTGATCCGCCTTCTAGAGAAGTGGCAACCCATTTTCCGTTAAATTTAATATTGAAAAATTCAGTTGTATTTCCGTCATTTTCAACAATTAAAACTTTTGAGCCAGAAGGCGTTACAAAAGCTACGTTCTGCAGGTTTCCTCCAGAATTGCTTTCAATTCTAACAGAACCCATTGGAACAAATTTTGAAGCGTGCGCAATAATGTAATAGGCTACATTTCGCTGGTAACTATCTCCAGAATTTATTGTAATTGCACCTTTACACATCGTACAACCTCCATCTGTATGCGGACCGAAATTTGCGTTATTTGCTACATTCCATTCCAAAGCATTTTTACTGTAATTTCTCATCGAACCGATAATTACATTTCGTACATGCCATTTTAAATCGCCGTCAAATTTTCCTTCAGATGAAGTCCATTGTTCTGTGAAATACACATTTTTGGTTGGAAAAGAATTAGACACATTTGTTAAAGCACTAATATCACCGGCATATAAGTGAAATGCTGATCCGTCAACAAAAGGAAAAGCAGCTACGTCTGCCAAAATTGCTTTTGGATAATTTGGATTATCGCAGTTATGGTCGTAAGCAATAATTTTTACATTTAGATTTGCCGCTTTAAATGCAGGTCCTAAACTATTTTTTATAAAAGCTCCTTGATCTACCGCAGACATATACATACTTGGATTATTTCCATCATGAAGCGGCTCATTTTGAGGTGTAATCGCATCAATTGTAATTCCTTCGGCTTTCATCTGCTGTATATATTTTACAAAATATTTAGCATAAACATCATAATATTCTGCTTTTAATTTTCCTCCTTTAAAACTATTTACATCTTTCATCCAAAGAGGTGCAGACCACGGAGTTGCCAAGATTAAAATTTTAGGATTGATCGCCAAGATTTCTTTCAGCATTGCGATTACATCTTTGTCTTTTTCTAAACTAAATTTAGCCAGATTCAAATCTGTTTCTCCAGCAGCAAGATCGTTATAAGTAAAAGGTACAGCATTTAAATCTGAAGCTCCAATACTTATTCTGATATAACTTATGCCGATTGAATTTTCGCCAGAACCAAATAATTCCTGTAAAAGAGCCGTTCTTTTTGCTGGGTTTAATTGATTCATTACTTCAACACTTCCGCCAGTCAATGTATAGCCAAAACCGTCAATAGTTTGGTATTTCTGAGATTCTTTTATTTCAATGTTAGCGTAAGTATTGGTTGTGGTTCCAAATCCTAATGTTCCCGTTTGTTTGGCCAGCAAAACGCTTTGATCTCCTTTTGTAAGCCAAAAATCAACATCGTTTGTAACTGTTATAGGCGGGTTTACAACTGGGGGATTTACCGGAGGATTTTCTACAGGATCGCTTGAAGAAGAGCATTTTACCTGAGCCATTACGGCTGCCATTAAGAAAAATACTTTTATGGTATTGATTAAATTTAATTTCATTTTTTCGTGGTTTTTAGTTAGCAGTAATTCTTTAAACAGTTTTAAAATAAAAGCAAGAGAAGACTAATAAGGATGATTCAAATTAGTCCTCTTCTTTGCTTTACTACAAAACATTAATAAACAAGCGTTTGTATTGCTCTGGGGGGAATCGTAACAACCGCTTTTTCATTTCCAATAATCAAATTATACGTAAGTTCTTTTTCAGATTGATTCATGACAATTGTTGCCATTTTTCCATCTGTATTTAAAAAAGAAGTGCTTAACAAAGCGCTTCTGCTGACTGCAGTACTTACTCGCACAGCATTTAGGCGAATGAATTTAGAAAAGTGTCCAATGTAATAATAGGACGGAGTATAAATTAACTCTCCTGTTGTGGTATCTGCATGAATTGGTGCAAAACAAAAGTTTCCAACATGGTTTGGACCTCCATTTTGATCTAGTAAAATATTCCAGTCTGTCCAAGCTACAGTTCCGTTGTTAAAATCGTTAATCATATTGATTCCGTAACGTTCTGCATTGCCCCAAAATTGATATTTTGCTGCATCAAATTTTTCGATACATCCTTCGGTAAACATTAATTTTTTATTTGGATATGCCTCATTTACTTTGGCTACATTATCAAACATCGGTCCGCCTCCAGACCAGGTTTCATACCAGTGAAATCCCATTCCCCAAACATATTTTGATGCTTCTGGATCTGAGTAAATTACATTGGCACGGTAATTCATTAAATCGCGGTTATGATCCCAAACAATGATTTTTTTATCTCCTAAATTTTCTTTTTTGAAAGTTGGTCCAAGATAATTTTTGATGAAATCTCTTTCAGCTTCAGCTGTATAAATACAAGATTCCCAAGTTTGAACTGCCATTGGTTCGTTTTGTGTTGAAGTTCCCCAAATTGGAATTCCTTCTTTTTCGTATGCTTTGATAAACTTCACATAAAAGTTTGCCCAAGTTTGGTAGTATTCTGGCAGAAGTGTGCCACCTTTCAATACATTTTTGTTGCTTTTCATAAAGGCATTTGGTGACCAAGGTGCTACATAAGTAATCAATTTTCCTCCTGCTTTTTGAATTGCTTGTTTTATTAACGGAATTCGAAACTGCCTGTCATGATCAATAGAAAAAGTTTTGAGATCTTTGTCGCCTTCTTCGATATAGGAGTAACTTCCGCTGCTAAAATCAGAACTCTGAATTGTGGTTCTTAGCAGAGAATAACCAATACCTTTTTGCTGATCGTAATAAGCGTTTAAAAATTCTGCTTGTTTTTCTTTAGAAAGTTTTGCGAATATTTCGGCACTTGCATCTGTAATTGCCCCGCCAATACCCATAAAAGTCTGAAACTTTTTAGCTGGCTGCACAAATACAGAAGTTTCGGTTTCTAAAGGTTGTTTTGCTGCAGAAAAAGCCACATTATCTGTTGATGTCAATCGTAACTTTGAGTTTTCTGCTGTGGTATAAACGGTTACTTTTTTACCAGTGGCTGTAAATTCTTTTTTTGTTTTTGGCTGTTGTGCAAATGCTGCAACCGCAAACAAAAGGCATAAAATTTTTAGACTGTTTTTTTTCATTTGCTCCCCCATTATTATATTTTTAATTGAAGTTATTTGGAGAAATCTAAACCTGATTTTTTATCTTTTAAAGAATTTAAAAATAGCCCATACTCATAATGATTACGGGCTATTTCACAACCAAACTTAAACTTAAACTTAACTTAACTCTTTATTTTCCTCGGAATTCAACTTGTGAAACCACAATTCCGTCTTTAGTAAATTTATTACCTCCAGAACGAATCAATAAATAGATTTTTCCAGATTCGGTAAACTTCACAACATTTGAAACCGTCGCTGTTCTGTCATTTTTTACACAACCTACAACAGAAAGCATTCCTGAGAAGCTGGATTTTGCGCATCCATCCCAAGTACTTAATCCCATCACTTTGTTGTCTTTGTATTCTACTCCAGATTGCGGTATAGATTTACCAGCGTAAACTTCAAGCCATGATTCATCAGAACCGCTTAGCGAAGAAACTTTCATGTCTATTGTATATTCTCTATCTTTTACAACATCAATTGCTTGATAAAGTCCTTCCTGTGCCCAGCCTCCTGGAGAATGAATTGTTGCAGTACTGTTGGCAAATGACCAAAATGCAGCGCCTGTAGCACTTAAATTTAACGAAGTCCATTTTGCCTGATCTTCTGTTGTTGCAAAAGAACCTCCCTGAACTAGATTTCCTTTAAGCGGATCTGAAGTCGCAACAACCACATTTTGAGTAGCAGTAGCAGTAGCACCTCCACCACCAATTACGGTATGAGTAATTGTATAAGTCCCTTTATCTGGTAAAGAAATTTCTTCTTCATTTTTACCTATATATTTACCAGTACCTTTGTCCCATATTGATTTAAGCACTCCTTTTGGCTGAGCGACTAATTTATAGGTATTGACTTTTCCTTCTACTGGTGTAATTGTAAATGAAGCATCAACGTTTGTGTCTGTTAATCCATTATCAACAATGGAATCATCTGGCTGACAACTAGTAAGACTAAATATTGCTGTCATAAAAAACAATGCTAAAAACCTTTGGTTTTTTATTAAATTTATTTTCATATGATATTGTATTAACTAATTAGTAATTAGGATTCTGAACAAGTTTCGTGTTTTCTAAGTCTTTTTGAGGAATTGGCCAAACTTCATTTTTACCTGCAACGAAACCTACGCTTGCAAGTGCAGCTGCTGCCTTTCCTGTTCTCACTAAGTCAAACCAACGGTGTCCTTCACCTGCTAGTTCTAATCTTCTTTCGTTTGCAATTGCATCTAAAGAAACTGGTACAGAAGCCAATCCAACTCGTGCTCTTACTGCATCTAATAATGCTTGCGCTCTAGCTCCTGTTCCGCCCAAAGCCTCAGCTTCCATTAAATAAGTATCTGCCAAACGAATTGCATAGGTATCTTGTTTATAATTTAAAGCAGTTGCTCCACCACCTGTAGATGTATCTGAATTAAGTGGCATAAATTTCTTTAAGAAATATCCCGTATCCTGATCCTTTTTTTCCCAGTCTGCAATTCCAGCTGCTTTTAAAGCGGCCATATCCAGAATTGTAGCATCAAAACGTGGATCGCCTTTCATTGCATTATACAAACTTGGTGTCACCGTATTAAAACTCCAGCCTGAAACATAATCTGGTGCAAGCGCAGGAATCGTTCTTGAGTAATTTCTTGGCCCTACCATAATGTTTACAGAGTTACCTTCATCGGCTCCTCCACCCCAGAAATCCCAGTTTGCATTACTTAGGTCGGTATGCATAATCTCGATAATTGATTCTGAATTAAGTTTATTACTAATAACCCATAAATCAGAAAATTTAGTTAGTAGTTTGTAACCGTACATACTAGTTCCTCCCGGCGTACCGTTTACATCTGCAAATTCTGCTGCTGCCAAAGAATTTTTACCTTCATACAAATAAACTTTACCTAATAAAGCCTGCACAGAACCTTTAGAAAAACGACCACCTTCTGTAGCATTGTCAAATGTATTTGGCAAACCTGCTTTAGCATCAAGTAAATCTTTTTCTATTTGTGCATACACTTCTTCTGGACTAACCTGAGTGCTTACATATCCTTCGGCTGGCGAAATTGGAGTTAGAATTAATGGTAGATTTCTAAACGTTCTAACTAATTCAAAATAGTAATAGGCACGCAATGCTTTTGCTTCTGCTGTAAAGCGAACTTTTTTAGCATCACTCATGTTTACATTTGGCATTTTTACCAATAGTATATTTGCTCTCGCAATTCCCTGAAAGAAATCACCCCAGAAACTTCTAGGCATAGTGATCTTATCCAGTGTATAGTTATCAAATCCATGAATTCCTGCTCCGTCTCCAGGTCCTCCACCGCCGGCATAAAAGTCATCAGAACCTGCATTTAGCATACAGATCATGTTTTCAAAACCTTTGGATTGTTTCCCCATAATATCGTAGGCGGCTACCAAAGCAGAATAAGCCTCAGCTTCATCTTTATAATAATTAGCTTCTAATGGAAGTCCTTTTGGATCTACAGTTAAAAAATCTTCACCACAGGAAATGGCAAGAAATAATGATCCAACCGCTACTAATGAATATCTTATATTTTTAATTTTCATAATCTTTAATATTAAAATTGTAAATTAACCCCTAACATTACAGTTCTAGCTTGTGGATAGTATCCTTTATCAATACCTAAAACTCCTCCTCCAATTTCTGGATCATATCCAGAATACTTTGTAAATGTTAATAAATTTTCTCCTGTTAGATAAAGCCTTGCTTTAGAAAGACCTCCTTTTGCTACAACATCACTAGGCAAAGTATATCCGAACTGAATTGTTTTAAATCTCCAGTAATCACCATTTTCTAAATAAAAATTAGACGGTCTAGTAAAGTTTTTATTATCATCAACAGATGAAATCATAGGATAAGAATTAGTTGAGCCTTCACCAGTCCAACGTCCTAACGCAGAAGTTTGATAGTTTGCTGTACTTATATCAAGACGACGTAATCCCTGAAAAATTTGATTCCCTAACGCTCCTTGAGTGAATATTAATAAATCGAAATTTTTGTAATCTAAATTTATAGTAAAACCAAATGTGTATTTAGGAAGCGGATTTCCGATAAAAGTTTTATCATCATCTGTAATTGTTCCGTCACCATTTAAATCCTGCCATCTAAAATCACCAGGATGTGCATTTGGCTGAATTAAGCCTCCCGAAGCATTTGTGTAAGCTGCAATTTCTGCTTGGTTTTGAAAAATTCCTTGCGTTTTAAATCCGTAAAAAGCATTATAAGCTTGACCAACTTGTGTTCTTGTTACCGCGCCCATATTTTGGAAAGACGCATCTCCCGATATAAATTGAATACCACTTCCTAGATTGGTAACTTCATTCTCTAAGTAAGAAATGTTTCCATTTAGTCCTAAATTTAATTGACCCAATTTTTTACGGTAAGATAATTCAATATCAATACCTTTATTTTGCATATCTGCGATGTTTGCAGATGGTTTTCCTGCACTACCAACGTGGCCAGGTAAATCAATATCTTGTAAAATACCATTAGATTTTTTAATGTAAAAATCTGTCGTTAACGTTAAATCATTAAAGAAAGTAATATCAAAAGCGACGTTAGCCTGAGTAGTTTCTTCCCATTTCAAATCTGGATTTGCTGGTGCATTCGGACTATTACCCACAACTACTGAACCTTGGTTTCCAATCGTATAATTTCGCCCTGATCCAATCGTTGGTAAGAATTTGAAATCTCCAATAGCATCACTACCTGTAATACCATAACCTCCTCTAAACTTTAATTGAGTTACTACATTATTTTGAGGCCAGAAATCTTCTTTAGTCGGCACCCATCCTAAAGAGAAAGAAGGGAAAGTTCCGTATTTATAATTTTGACCAAAACGAGAAGAACCATCACGACGTACAATACCTGTTACTAAGTATTTTTCTTTATAATCATAATTTGCTCTGGCAAACAGTGATGTTACTTTATGTTCGAAACCATTGGTAGCAGATGCATTAATGTTTGCTTGAGGATGATCTTTCGGAAAAGTTGCCTCATCAAAATTAGTATATGGTATGTTATTATAAGTTACCGTAGAGCCAGACGTAATATTGTCTACGTACGCACCCTGTCCTACTAAAACTGTAAAATTATGATCCTCTATTTGTTTTGTATACGAAACTGTATTTTCGATATTCCAGCCAAATCCTTTATTTAAGGTTCTAGTTAAATTATTAACTGCAGTGATAGTCGAAGTATTCAAAAAAGATACTGGTGTAAAACTTTCTGATCCCCAATACGCTAATTTTCCACCTAAAGTGCTTCTAATTTTTAACCCTTTAATAACTTCTAATTCTAAGTAAGCATTTCCGACAAAATTATCAGACCAACCATAATTTCCTAATCTAGTTTGAATATATGCCAGCGGATTACTCATTTCCTGAGTTACAATTGAAGAAACTCCGTAAGGATTTCCATTTGCATCTCTTAAAATTCCAGCTTGACTATTATACGGAGATGAATTTGCAACAGCTGGATCAGTAATTATTGCTGGCGTAGTTGGATCTAAATTGATTGCCGAACTTAATGGTCCGCCATATTCATTATTTGTATTTCCAATTCCAACATTTTTTTCATGAGAATAACCCAAAGTCTGACCAAAAGTTAATCCCTTAACTACTTTATGAGTAGAATTTAACCGAATATTTTTTCTGTTGTAATTTGAAATTGGCGTTGCAACTATACCTTCTTGATCTAATAATCCGAAAGACACATAGAAAGTAGAAACATCATTTCCTCCAGATAAACTTAGTTCGTGACCCATTCTTTGAGCATTGTTATTAAAGATTGTGCTCTGCCAATCTGTACCTGCGCCTAAAGAGGAAACATTTTTATACGGAAGCTCATAAGGCTTTGAAGGATCTGAATAGCCGTTTGCATATCTTTCATTCATGATGGTAGCATATTCTGTAGCATTCATCAAATTAAGTTTTCTTGCTGCTTCAGAAAAACCAGTGTATCCGTTATAATTTACACTCATTTTACCAGATCTACCCTTTTTTGTTGTAATAAGGATAACTCCAGCTGCTGCTCTTGCACCATAAATCGCTTGTGATGCGGCATCTTTTAAAACCTCCATAGAAGCAATATCTGATTGATTTAAAAATCCGATACCGCCAGAATCAACGATTACACCATCAACAACCCATAGTGGTTCGTTATTACCAAATGAGGTAATACCACGCACTCTAATTGTTGAAGAAGATCCAGGCTGTCCTGCATTTGCTGCAATCGTAACTCCAGAAACACGACCTTGAAGTGATTGTTCTACTCTGGTAATTGGCAAATCTTCTAAATCTGATGCCTTTACACTAGAAATTGCTCCAGTAACAACAGATTTCTTTTGAGTACCATATCCTACAACCACAACTTCGTTTAATGTTTGTGATTCAGGTTTTAATTGAATTGTGATTTTGTTTCTACCATTTACGACTTCATTTACTGTTGTGTACCCAATAAATGTAACAGTTAAAGTTCCGTTTGAAGGTACTTGAATTTGAAACTTCCCGTCAAAATCGGAAGCAGTTGATTTAGTAGTACCTTTTAATAAAATTGTTGCACCTGGAACAGGCATTCCAGATTCATCATTTATCATTCCACTTACTGTGACATCCTGAGCCACAGCTATAACCGAGAATAACAAAGATGAAATACAAAAAACAAGTAATTTTGTTAATTTCATTTTTCTAAAAATTTTGGTTAATTAATTAGTAATTTGATGCAATACTAAAACTAAATTTTCTGTTTTCTTAATTAAATGTCATTACAAAAACACATCAAAAAGAAAATTTTAATATTATAAAAACACATCAATAAAAATTTAACTACTTGATTTTAAAATATTTAAAAAATTATATAGTAGTACTAAATAAAAGTTAATTAATTAAATAAACACTACAAGCTTAATTGTAAGCTATATTTTCTATAAATCCTATGATACTATAACGTAATAGTAGCGCAATAAAAACTTAAACATCTTAAAATCAATTATTTAAATATTAATTGGTGCCAAATAATTAAAATCAATAATATCGAGAATATGATATTTTTATGATACTTTTTTTACATTATACGTAAAATTTTTAACAGAAGAAAAATCTTATTTTTTAATTTTTAAGCAGATTTTACTTAACTAACAAGTCCTTCATTGGGAGATTGGAACTATTTTCTGTAAGCAAATTCAGCCTTAATTACTGCTTTTTAATTAAAAGTTAACATGTGTGCTATTTTCAGTCGCTCTTCTACTTAAGATTGAGATGCACAATGGATCTTTACATCCCAGTAATTACTTTGAAATACATTATAGAATTCCAATTTAAAGATCAATGGATAATCATCTATGTAATTACATCCAAAAAGGCGTGTTGTTAAGGTGGCAGAATGCTATAATTAGATATAAGTAAGGATTTAAATAGCCTAATAGGCAGTAAATCGAAAAAATCATCTCAGATAAAGGCTAGAAGCGCTTAAAATAGGATATAAAAGATTTTTTTGGAAGAATAAAAGCAGTAGAAAACTTTTAATTTGATAAATAGAATAAAGAAGAAACTCATTGCGTTAACCATTCAAAATACACGCTTAAAATGAATACAGAAGGATCTTGAAGCTCAGAACAAGTTTTAAAACTTATTAGTTTGTATAAAAAATAATAGCCCATAATCGAAATTATGGGCTACCCAGGCAATAAACTTAACTTAAACTAACCATAGGCAGTCTAAATTTTATAATATTTTCTCTCACCGAGAAAATATATAATGTTGGAAAAATCGAAAAAGGAATTTTTGAATCTTCCTTTTTCGAAAATAACTAACATGAAATTATTATTGAGGTTTAAAAGCAAATGTCCATCCTGTTGTTGGATCTTTTAAACTTCTTGGCACATACAGCACTAATTTATCTGTTGTAAGTGTGATTATATTATACTCATTTGCTGTGTTTCCAGCTTCGTATCCTAAAATTTTAGAACCTTGAATAATCAATTTTTTATTTACAGGATCCAAAACAAAGCTTCCTTTTTCAGCTGTTGCTGATGCTGTTTGATAATGATTGTAATTTGCAGCGCCATTAAGATCAAAATGCATTTTTCCGCTTACATCAAGAGGCGGACAACAATCTCCAGCATTCCACCAAGCAGTCATTGCTGAATCTGGATTGTCTGGAGGCGACATAAACCAATAAGCAGCTCCTGTACCCGCAGCACCATCAAAAACCCATGTTTTTCCTGCTGCCGTGTTTTCACTTACTAAATTGTACCAAGCTTCATCTAGACGTGTATCTAGTTTATCAATTTGTACATCTAATGTTTTAGTAAAAAATTCGCCTCCTAAAGTTCCAATAAAGGTAAATGTAGATTTCCCTGGAATAGGGTACACAACTGTTACTTCGTTTGTTAATGCTTTACCAAGGTTATAGTCCCAGTAGCCTGTAACACCTGGCGTATCCATAGTCAACGTCACTTTATTACCTCCCGGCGTGCTGTGCGTTGCTTTCAAATTAACTCCTGCCACATCTGTAGAATTTGTCAAATGTTGCTCATCTACAATTGGGTCACATGCCGAAAAGACCAGCATAAATGCAGCAATTAATAAATATTTTATATTATGAATTTTCATCTTTCTAATTATTAATAGTTATTAAATATTACCAACCTGGATTTTGTTTGTAAACTCCATTTAACACCCTCATTTCTGTTTCAGGAATTGGCATTAAACCTTTAATTTCTGGTCTATATTTTACGCTGTAATTAGCATCAACACCTGAATTTCTAACTGGAATTACATCATTAAATGAAGATTCAACATCTCCCCAGCGAAGTATATCGAACCAGTGTAGACCTTCGAAAGCAAATTCGTGAAGACGCTCTTCTTTGATAGCATCTAAAGAATATCCTACAGGACCTAATTTTGCTCTTAATCTTACAGCGTTCAAACCTTCTGCTGTTTTCGTAATTTCTGAATGCATTAATAATACATCTGCAAAACGCATAAAGATAAAATCCTGTGCATGCATTAATTGCATATCTGTATTAGACCAACCATATAGCTGAACAAACATACCTACGTTTGATCCTGAACCATTATTGTACTGAAGAGAAGTATATTTTTTATTAAAATAGCCTGTTTCATGATCTCCTTTATCTTTTACATAACCAGCAGTTCCTTGATCTGCTCTTCCCACTTCAATAATAGAACCTCTTTTTCGTGGATCAAGATCTGACCAGGTATTGTATAATTTTGGGTTTATAGTACACCATCCCCAGCCTTCACCAAATGGAACTTGTGTGTTACCGCGCATCGAGTTAAACAATGCAAGTCTATTAGTATAAATATTACCATTTGTCCAGCTCCAGTCTCCAAAAGAAAATCTTTGCACAAACATACTTTCAAAGTTTCCTGTTCCAAAAGTTGGAGTAATTCCGTCTTGACCAACCCAAGACAACCCCTCTGTCGTTGCCCAAGGCAAAACATTACTACCAGATCCTTTGTTTACATAAGAATATGGCCAAAGATTTCTAAAATCAGAAGCTAATTTATGTCCACTATTATTGATACAATCTGTTAAATAAGAAGCAACTTGTGTTCCTGTTAAAGAACCTCCTCCTGTAAGGGGCAAATCTGTAGTAGCTTGTTTCTCAACATTGGTCATATATCCAGTATAAAACAAGTATACACGAGCTAAGTATGCTTCAGCAACCCATTTATTTGCGTGTCCGTATCTAGCAGTTGGAATACTAGTAAAAGGGGTAGCAGGCATTGTTTCTATAGCAGCTTTTAAATCTGTAGCTATAATGGTAAAAGTTTCTGTATAAGTTGATCTAGCAACATATCTATCAGCATCATAAGTCATGATAAGCGGCACTCCACCAAAAAATTTAGCCAATCTGAAGTAATAGAAAGCTCTCATGAATAAAGCTTCTCCTAACGCTTGATTTTTAAAGTCGTTTGCTTCTGCAACAGTTTTAAAATACTTAGAAAAATCAGCTTTTGGGATTGCCTCTATAATAGCATTGGCTCTTGAAATACCATTGTATGATTGTTTCCACAGATCATGGTACGTATCTTCAACAGGGTCTTCAAAATTATCTGCCCATTTTGCGGTTTTGTCATCAGGACCTCCACCTCCTAACATCATATTATCCATCAAATTGGCCGCCATCTGTTCTTCGCTATGTATATTGTTGGTATAAATTGCGTTGTAAACACCAGACATTGCTTCTTCGATATCAGTTGGTGTTTTGTAGTATGTAGCCAAGCCCTTTTCTCCAAGATTATCCTGATCGAGATAATCATCACAACTTGTTGCGATAAAAATTGCAGAAACTGCTATAATATATTTTAAGTTTTTCATTTTGAGTGTATTAATATTAAAAATCTGCACTAAATCCAAACATCACTGTTCTTGATTGCGGATATAAACCTAAATCAATTCCTGAAGCCCATTGAAAGTTATCAGCATCTCCTCCCCAACGAACATCTGGATCCATCCCGTCATATTTAGTAAAAGTGTATAAGTTGTTTACTGCAACATAAAATTTAAGGTTACTAATAAACTTGACATCTTTTAATATTTCATTAAAATTATAACCAATAGTTAAGTTGTTGATTCTTAAATAATCTGCATTCTGCATGTAGATATCAGATATCTCATTAGAATTTCTATTAGATACTGAACTTAAACGAGGCATTTTGTTTGAAGTTCCTTCTCCGTGCCAACGATCAAAAACATCTGATGTGTAGTTTTGTCTAGGCATATCAGAAAATGATCTATAAGACTGCATTATCTGCATTCCGTATTTTCCGGCCATTGTAGTGTTCAAGTAAACATTTTTATATTCAAAGTTTAACTGAATACCCAATTGAAAATCTGGGTTTGGATCTCCCAGCATTGTTTTATCCTTCTCGTCAATAACACCGTCATTATTCTGATCCACAAAGCGTACGTCTCCAGGACGTTGGTCTGCAAAATACGGCTGTCCTGTCGGGCCTACATATGCATTAACCTCTTGTTGGTTTTGTAAAATTCCAGCAGTTTTAAATCCGTAAAAATATCCAATTGGATAACCAATTTGTGCTCTTGATATTTCTGAAGTTCCTTGAGACAATACGTGGCTAGGTCCATGAATAATTCCGTCAGCATTTGCAACCTTTGTAACTTTATTTTTATTTGCCGCACCACTTACAGTAAGTCCGTATTTAAAGTCACCTATTTTGTCTTTCCAACTAACAGAGATTTCAAAACCTTTATTCTCAATATCACCACCATTTATGTAAGGAGGTGCTGCTCCAGATGTTCCAGGAGGTTTTGCTTCAACTAGCCAATCTCTTGTTGTTTTATTGTACCAATCAAATGTAATTCCTAATCTAGAATCGAATAAGCTTGCATCCAATCCAAGATCTAACTGCTCTGAGGTTTCCCAGCTAACAAATGGATTTGGTACTCTCGCAGGATATGCTGTTGGTCCAGAAACTGGTTTTGTATCTCCAAAAAAGTATCCAGGAAAAGCATAAGCAATAGTAGATGAATAAATAAATGAAGGAATGGCTTGATTTCCATTTTGTCCCCAGCTTCCTCTTAATTTTAAGAAGTTGATAACTTTTGAAGTACTTGACATAAAATCTTCTTTTGAAACAACCCATCCTGCAGATACTGAAGGGAAATTACCATATTTGTAACCTGGTCCAAAATTTGAAGACCCATCACGACGAATAGTTGCAGAAAGAAGGTATTTCTCTTTATAATCATATTGCACCCTTGCAAAATAAGACATAAGACCACCACCACCAGCTGCAGAATCAAATCCAGCATTACTAATGTCGCCTATTGTAGCAGCTCCTTTAGTATTATTTATATACGCATATCTTGGATCTCCAGGATATAAAAGGCCATTTCTAGAGCCACTTAAATTATTATTTACAATATTTTTAAACTGCTCGATTCCGACAACAGCGCTAACATTATGATTTCCAAATTGCTCTTGATAAGATACAGTATTTGTCCAAGTAGAATTGGCTCCAAAATAAGAATATTGCGAAGCGCCATCAATTGGATCATTGTACAAAACACCTAAATGATAAGTCGGATTCATTGATCTACCATTTCCAAACCAAGAATCAATACCAAAAACCGATTTAAATCTAAGTTTTGAAATAGGCTCTATCTCTACATAAGCGTTCCCTGCAATTTTATAGTCTTTAGGATAGTTGTAACTACTTCTGTAGTATAACACCGCCAAAGGATTTGTTTGATTTGGAGATAAACCATCTAATGTTGGTGAAAAACCAAATGGATCAATATTTCTATCCACAGATGTCTGCCAATAAGCCGGCTGCAATGGATTTTGAGTAATTGCATTGTGCAAATCGTTACCATAAATATTCCCATTTGAAACTCCTCTATTTTGCGTTGTTGTAAAAGTTACATTCTCACCAACAGTAATAATACTGTGGCTCTCGTTCTTTTTCAAAACCATTTGAGTGTTCATTCTTGCAGTTAACCTTTTAAATCCAGCATCTACAATATTACCCCCAATAACACCATCTTGATCATAATAAGAAAGTCCCATTGAGTATGTTATATCCTCACTACCACCTGTAATGTTAAGTGCGTGACTCACAACTGGCGCATCCTTCTTAGACATTTCATTAATCCAATTTGTACCTTGCCAGCCGTTTTGAAGTTTTTCCCAAATTTCATTTCCGTATTGAGTTCCTGCACCTGGATAATTATTCTCTAACCAACTATTATTTGTCAGTATCGCTTTCCAATTATTTGGAGCAAGTCCGTCGTTAACACGTGCTTCATCCATTATGTACATATATTCTTGAGCATTTAAGGGATCAAGATTTTTGTACGTATTTTGAACACCATAGAAAGAATCGTAACTAATTCTAGCCGGTCTTCCTTTACGACCTTTAACAGTAGTAACCAAAACAACTCCATTTGCTGCTCTAGAACCATAGATTGCAGCAGAAGCAGCATCTTTTAAAACATCAAGAGATTCAATATCCGAAGGACTCAAATAATCAATATTCCCAACAGTTACACCATCTACAATATACAACGGATTCGAATTTCCAACAGTTCCTAATCCACGGATAGTCACTTTTGTTCCTGCACCAGGAGCACCACTATTTCTAGTAATACTAATACCAGGCGCAATACCTTGAAGAGCTTCCATGGCAGAACCAGTATTTAATTCCTTAAGTGTTTCTCCTTTGAAGTTTGAAGAAGCACCAGTAATCAAAGCTTTCTTTTGTGTACCGTAACCGATAACAACAACTTCATTCAAACTTTGAGATACTGCCTTAAGAACAATAGAGAGTTTTGTTTTCCCTCCTATTGCTTCATTTACAGTTTCAAAACCAACGAAACTAACTACTAAGGTTCCATTTGATGGAACACTAATCTGAAATTTTCCATCGAAGTCAGATGCAGTAGCTTTATTTGTCCCCTTCACTAAAATAGATGCCCCTGGGACGGGCAATCCGCTTTCATCATTAACGATTCCAGTTACCGTAATATCCTGAGCGAATGCGATAGCTGAAAACAATAAAGACGAAACACAAAAAATAAGTAATTTTGTCAATTTCATTTTTCTAAAAATTTTGGTTAATTAATTAGTAATTCAATGCAATTATAATGTTAAAATTTAACAATCTAGAATTAAAATTCTTTACAAAAACACTTCAAAGTAATTATTCATACACTACAAAAACACAACATTTATTTTTTAATTAATTAATTTACTGTAATTTAGCTATTATAAAAAATTGTTATAAAAATGTTAATTAAAAAAAACGTATATTACATTAGGATTAAATCAACTACAACGTTGTAAATTAAAAATAATTTAATAAAATAGATTTAATCAGATTAAAAAATCAACATTATAAACACATTATTAAGCATTTCTAATAAAAATACATCTAAAATTTTATGAAATTCATAGTTAAGCCATTAACACTACTATTACTATTTTTCATACAAAACGTCTCTTTTTCTCAGGTAAAAAACATCGGAATTCCAGATATTAAAAACTACAAAAGATCCGAATACAAAGGAGGAACTCAAAACTGGAGCATAGATCAAGATAAAAACGGGAATATTTACTTTGCCAACAATAGCGGTTTAATTCAATTTGATGGTTCTAACTGGCACAAATATTCACTGCCAAATAAATCAGAAATCAGAAGTTTAAAGATTGATGCCGCCGGAAGGATATTTGTTGGAGGCAATAATGAATTCGGATATTTTAAAATTGACGAAAAGGGAATTCTGCAATATCATTCTTTATATAATCTACTGAGTCCGATTGATAAAGAAAACATTAATTTAATCTGGAGAATCCATATATTTAATGGAGAAGTGATATTTCAGTCTTTTTCAAAGGTTTTCTTTCTAAAGGGAGAAAAGATTACCACTCTTAATGCACCTCACAAATTTCAGTTTTCATTTCTGGTAAATAATCGGCTTTATTTTCAAGACAAAACTTTAGGTGTTCTCGAATATAAAAATAGAAGATTAACAGCAGTGGCTGGTACAACTGTATTCAACGACAAGGAAATATGGTCACTTTTTCCGCTTTCAAATAAGCGATTATTGTACGCGACATTAGAGAAAGGTTTGTTTGTATGGGAAAACGGCATCATAAAACCTTGGACAACCGAAGCCAACGAATTTGTAAAGAAGAACACCTCGTTAGGTGGTACAATTATTAAAAATAAATTTATTGTTCTAAATTCTGTACTAGACGGCGCCATTATCTGCGACTTAAACGGAAAGATTATTCAGCATCTCAACAGACAAAAGGGACTTCAAAATAATACAATTTTAGCATCCTTTGTCGACAATAAAAACAACATCTGGCTCGGACTTGATAATGGTATTACATTTATCAACGAAAACTCTCCTTTTTCTTATTTCGATTACAGCTATAACATAGGAACTGTCTACGCGTCGACAACGTTTCAAGGTAATTTGTACGTAGCCACCAACCAAGGTTTATTCTATCATGCGTGGGGAGCATCGTTTAAGGATAGTCCGTTTACAAGAGTCGAGGGGACAATTTCTCAGGTGTGGAACATTCAGGTTTTAAATGATGTGCTTATCTGCGCCAGTAACAGTGGCGCATTAATTGTCGAAAAAAATAAGGTTTCTAAAATACTAGATACGAAAGGATATTTTGGATTCAAAAAAATACCCAATCATCCAGATTATATTATAGGAGAAAGTTACAACGGCTTTTCTGTTTTCAAAAAGTCCGGTTCTGGATATGATTATTTACATCAAGTGAAAGGTTTTGATGAAACCACCAATAATTTTTCGGTCGAAATAGATGAGAATTATTTGTGGCTGAAGAAAGATCCGTTCCTATATCAAGTAAAATTATCTGACGATTTACTGCGATTTGATTTCATAAAAAAACACGTTAATATCTCTGAAAAATATAAAGGAATTAATAGTATTCAAAACATCAATGATAAGGTCTATTTTCAAGTTAAAAATCACTTCTACAGATATTCGGTTGAGCAAGAAGCTTTTTTTGAAGATAAAAAAATCACCAATTTATTTAAAGGAATTCCAACTATTAATACTCTAATCGAAGATCCTTCAGGAAATTTATGGTATGCGTTTAATGAATCTCTTGGAGTTTTAGTGAGAAATAAAAATGGTAATTATACCCGAAAACAAGGTATATTCTCCAATTTAACTGGAAATTTGGTAAACAACTATATCTCTGTTAACGAAATCGATCCGCAAAATATTTTTATAGGATTAACAGATCGATTAACACATTACAATTCTACCATATCAAATACATTTATGACAAAACCGAAAGCTTTCATAGAAAGTTTTTCGTTTCCTGGCGATACGATTTTAACTGGAAATCTGGCCAATAAAATGGAGTCCTACAGTTTACCTTATAAATACAATCGTGTAAAATTTACTTTTGCATCACCAACTTATGAGAATCAGGAAAACGTAATGTATTCTTATAAATTGGAGCCTTTTGAAGAAAATTGGAGAGAATGGTCGTCAACTTCTATAAAAGAATACACCAATTTAAGAGAGGGAAATTATGTAATGAAACTTAAAGCAAGAAACAGCTACGGAATAGAATCTAATATAAGCGAAGTAGAATTTACCGTTTCTCCCCCCTGGTACAGACACTTTCTTGCCTATTTATTTTACCTAATTCTTGTTCTTTTGGGAGCTTATTTAATTTCTATCAGAATCAAATTAAAGATTAGAAAAAACAGATATTATGAAACCATTGAACAGCGCAGGTTATATCTGGAAAAGGAATCTAAAATTAGACACGAACAGCATGATTTGGAAAAAGAAATTGAGAAACTTAAAAATGATAAGCTTCAAATTAAAATCTTAGCCAAAGATAAAGAACTAGTAAACAACTCGTTACAAGTTGTAAAAAAGAACAAAGTGCTGAATGGAATTATCCATAAACTTAAAGATATTGATACCAGCATTTTAGACGACAGCAGTAAAGCCGAGTTTAGCAAATTACACAAAAGCATTGTAAAAGAAGTCAATACAGATAAGAGCTGGAAAGACTTAGAGAAACATATTAAGAACGTTCACTTTGAATTTTTAAAACGCCTAAAAGGACAATATCCAACAATTTCTCCGAGAGAACTAGATCTATCTACTTATTTATTAATGAATATGTCTACGAAAGAAATAGCCGAAATTATGAATATTTCAACTGGAGGAGTCGAATTAGCTCGTTATCGTTTGAGAAAGAAATTAGGTTTAAACAAAAAAGAAAACCTTATCGGATTTTTGATGAGTATTTAAAAAAAATAAAGCCATTCGTTTTGAATGGCTTTATTTTTTTTATGAAATATATTCTAATGTACGTTCTAACGCCATACCTCGAGAACCTTTTATCAAAATGGTATTGGAATCGAATTTGAAAGTTTTAAGAAAATCTGAAAAAGAATCAAATGTTTCAAAGAATTTTAAATTGTCTTTTGAAACCTGATTTGCGTAAAATGCTTTCCCAATTAAAAAGCAGATTGATTGATCTTGATCTGCTAAAGAATCGATTAAAACTTTATGTTCGTAAAGACTTTCATCTCCCAACTCAAACATATCGCCAAGAATCATAATCTTATTATTCTTATCCAATTGCAGAAAGTTTGTTATCGCAACTGCCATACTACTGGGATTTGCATTGTAAGCGTCTAAAATGATTTCATTAGATCCCTTTTGCATCATTTGCGATCTGTTATTGGCCGGAATATAATTTTCGATTGCGCTTTTTATATCGCTTTCATGTACTTCAAAATATTTCCCAATCGCAACAGCTGCATTTATATTATTTGCATTATAAAGTCCAATTAAATGCGACTCGATTATAAAATTAGTATAGTTAATAGCAACAAACGGATTTGCTGTAATTTCCTGAATATTTAAATCTGCATTTTCTTTTTGCACACCAAAGGTGAAAGATTTAATTCCACTTGATTTCTCAATTTGAATAGGATCTTCAAGATTTACAAAAACAGTTTTTTGGTTTGCCAAAAGATACTTATACAT
The DNA here is from genome assembly GCF_946479975.1 of uncultured Flavobacterium sp. The sequence goes on along the minus strand of NZ_CAMLIX010000036.1, from coordinate 2,300 downwards.
TTCGCTTTTACCTGCAATCACTCCTTCAACTCCACCAAAACCTTCTAAATGTGCTTTTCCAAAATTTGTGATATAACCAAAATCTGGCTGCGCAATTTGGCACAAAAATTCAATTTCTTTTTGGTGATTTGCTCCCATTTCTACAATTCCAACTTCCGTTTCTTTTGTAAATGAAAGTAACGTCAGCGGAACGCCAATATGATTGTTTAAATTCCCTACAGTAGCTTTTGTCTTAAACTTTTTAGAAAGCACAACATTGATCAACTCTTTTGTTGTTGTTTTGCCATTACTACCCGTTAAAGCCACAATTGGAATCCCTAAGTAAGTACGGTGGAACTTAGCTAATTCCTGCAAAGTTTCTAAGCTGTTTTTAACCAAAATAGTTCTATCATCAACAAAGTAAGATTCATTGTCAATAACCACAAATAAAGCACCTAAATCCAGCGCTTCTTTGGCAAATGTATTGGCATCAAAATTCTCTCCTTTTATTGCAAAAAACATCGAATTCTTTTCAATCTTTCTGGTATCAATAGAAAGAGAACTGCATTGTAAAAACAAGTTATGAATGTCTTGAATATTCATTTATTAAATTTTAAGTAGACCATAAAAATAGAAAAAAAACAATAAAAAAATTCCAAATTCCAAACTGAAATATTCAGCTTTTGGAATTTGGAATTTTTATGCTAGAAATTCTAAATCTTAGTTTCTAGGAGATTTTCTCTTTTCAGATTTTGAACCTACTCTAGACATCGCACATCTGAAACCAATGTAATCAGTTGCCATATCTTGAGGGAAATATCTTCTCTGAGCTGGATCTAACCAGTAAGCTCTATCTCTCCAAGAACCTCCTTTATAAACTCTTACTTTATCATCGATTAAAGTAGTACGTTTACTAGAATTATCATATTTTCTTACCATCTTACCTAAACTGTCTGTAGTTACATTGTGTTTAGGAGAGTTGTACATTGCTTGATCAGCTTTTGCACCAGATTCGGTATCACCAAAGTCAAAATATCTAGAAGATTGTTTATCACCATCTCTGTAGTTGATATTGTCACTTGTGCTAAAGTTTTGTCTCAAATAGGTTTCTTGCTCGTCAACCGGAACCTGAGCAATTTCTCCAGGAAGGTTTCTTGCAACCACTTTACCATTACTTAAAGTATCATACTTAATAGTAGAAGTTGTAACGATTTCAATTTTACCATCTTTACCAATTTTGTTTTTAGCATATTGATTTCCTCTGTAGTAGTTAAAATCATTTGCTTCATTGTCAATAATTGGTCTGTAAACGTCAGCTACCCATTCTGCAACGTTTCCGGCCATATCATATAATCCGAAATCGTTTGGAGCGTAACTTTTAACAGCGTTTGTAATATCAGCACCATCATCTGACCAACCTGCAATTCCACCGTAATCACCGTTTCCTTGTTTAAAGTTAGCCAATTGGTCACCTTTGTTTTTACGTTTGTTAGAACGTGTATAATCTCCAGACCAAGGATATTTCTTTTGACCTTTGTAGATATTATATTCTCTTTGTCCAACATCAGCAGCAGCTGCATACTCCCATTCTGCTTCAGTAGGAAGTCTGTATTCTGGTAAAATAATTCCAGAAGAACGTTGAGCATATACATTTTTCTCTTCAGGAACTACACCGTCTTTTCCAGCTTTTGGTCTTTTTCCGTTTGGATTTTTCTTTAAAACAATCTCTTCACTAGCACCACGAGAAGTACTTGGAGACATTAAATACCCTTCAGTATTAAAAGCGTTTTCAGCGTTAACATCATTTGTTTTAGCACCTTTTTGAAGATATCCGTTTTTCTCTAAAACTGCTTCGTTTACACGGTCAGTTCTCCATTTACTAAATTCAACAGCTTGAATCCAGTTAACACCAACTACAGGATAGTTAGCATAAGAAGGGTGTCTTAAATAGTTATTAGTCATCGTTTCGTTGTAACCTAAACGATTTCTCCAAACAAGAGTATCTGGCGATGCTCCTTCGTAAATATTTTTGTAATTTTCTTCTGTTGGTGGAAAAACTTTCTTTAACCACTCTAGGTATTCTAAGTACATACCGTTCGTAACTTCGGTTTCATCCATATAGAATGACTGAACGTGTTGTTGGGTTGGTGTGTTATTCCAATCATGCATAACATCATCCTGTACTTTACCCATAGTAAACGTACCTCCTTCAACAAAAACCAAACCAGGACCAGCCTGTTGTTTTTTCCCTGCATTTCTAGCAGCAGTTCCATTCTGACTATCTACATCCCAGCCAGTTGCTCTAGAAGCGTGAGTGGAAC
>NZ_CAMLIX010000035.1 GCF_946479975.1 uncultured Flavobacterium sp. | reverse complement strand
TTTGTTTTTTAAATTTTCCATGATAATCAATTTTATATTTTGTGTGTTATTTTTTATTTTTTAGTCTTAGTTCGAATAAAAGATAAAATTATCTTTTATTGGTATTAAAAAAAACTCCAAACCTATTGCAGCATTTGGAGTCTTGTTATTTACTCAACAATTAATACACCTTTCATCATGGCTACGTGGCCAGGGAAAGAGCAAATAAAGGGATAAGATCCTTTTTTATCAATTGTAAACTCGATTGTATCTTCTTCTCCACCACCAATTAATTTAGTGTGTGCAATGATAGAAGCTTTCTCAGATGCAGGAATATAATCTGTAGCTTTTGCGTCATTTGCTTTTAAAGCAAAAGCAGCTTGGTCTGTTCCTTCTTTTAAAATTACCAAATTGTGTCCCATTGCTTCTTTTGGAATTTTACCAACATGTTTCAAAGTCAATTTAATTGGTTTTCCAGCAACAGCTTTCAATTCGTTTACATTGTACTGCATTTGGTCGTTTCCTTCAATAACCAACACATTTTCTTCCGCAGCTGGCGTAACCGGAGCTGCTTCTCCTTCTGTAGAGGATTCGGTAGTTTCTGTTTGATCAGCAGGAGCTGCCTCTTTTTTACCGCAAGAAGTAACTGCTAAAAATCCCATAAGGATTAATACTGAAATTTTGCTTTTTGTATTCATTTTTAAGATAATTTATTTAATGTTAATCGTTTATGTTTATTGTTTTTAAAAAGAAATCGCCCGATTTTACATCTGATGCCAATTGCTCTAAAGTAGTTTTGGTCAGCATTTCTAAAAGTAAGGTTCTAATTTTTTTAAATTCATGATGAACGGGACAAGGATGTATTTCAGAACATTCTTTTAATCCGATGCCACAGCCGCTATAAATTTTGTTTCCGTCAATAGCATCTACAATCTGAATCAATTTGATATTTTTAGATGCTTCTGGAGAAACTTCAAAACCGCCACCAACACCTTTTGCCGAATGAATAATGCCGCTTTTGGTTAAAATCTGCATAATTTTACCCGTAAACGGCTCTGGAGAATCGATCTCTTTGGCCACATCTTTTATTCCAACCCTAATTCCTTTTGAGGATTTGGTTGCAATAAATATCGAAGCTCTTATTCCGTACTCACACGCTTTTGAAAACATACATCTCTAATTAATTCGCTACAAAGATATAGAGGTTTTATATAAAAGACAAATTTATCTTTAATTAATTTTAAAAACTTAAAATCTTATTTATAATGAAAATAATTAATACTTTTTTAATCACTTATTCATCATTCAATTCTTATAAAAACCAATTTTAATTTTAACTTTGAGAGTATTTAATTTTTAATATTAAAATAATGCCTTTAAGCAATTCAAAAGATTTAAAACTGGCAGTTCTTATTGATGCAGACAATGTGCCGTACAGCAATGTAAAAGGCATGATGGAAGAAATTGCAAAATTTGGAACGCCGACCACGAAAAGGATTTATGCCGATTGGACAAAACCAAATGCAAATGGCTGGAAAGGTGTTTTATTAGAACATGCGATCACTCCTATTCAACAATATAGTTACACAGTGGGGAAAAATTCCTCAGATTCGGCGCTGATTATTGATGCAATGGATTTACTTTATTCTGGAAAATTAGACGGATTCTGTATTGTTTCCAGCGACAGCGATTTTACACGTCTTGCCATACGACTTCGCGAATCTGGAATGAAAGTGATTGGGATTGGAGAAAAGAAAACGCCAAATTCGTTTATTGTAGCCTGCGACAGATTTATTTATATTGAAGTTCTAGACGGCGCCACTCAAAAGAAAAAGCCAAAAGCAGCCGCCGATACAAAAAAACCGGTTGAAAAACCTGCCGAAAAAGCACTTCATAAAGTTGACAAACAAACCATTGAACTTATTGAAGATACAATTGAAGATATCGAGGATGACGATGGTTGGGCATTTCTTGGTGATGTCGGCAATTTGATTGTGAAGAAAAAACCTGAATTTGACCCTCGAAATTACGGTTATTCTAAGCTGACTCCAATGCTGAAATCTTTGACCGATTTTCTTGAAATCGACGAAAGAGAATCGGACAAAAAAGGAATCAAACACGTGTACGTACGTTTAAGATTCAACTAATTACCCCATTTATTACCTATTTAATTTTTTAAAAACATGAGAAAGAAATTCTTTATATACGGATTCTTATTGTTTCTAATTGTTGCCGCAATTTATTATTATACTGGCCGAGGTTATTTACTCGTTTTTGTTATTCCAATTTTATTAATTGTTGGAGCTTATAATGCTTCACAAAAAAAACATGCAATTTTAAGAAACTTCCCAGTTCTGGGTTATTTCAGATATTTGTTTGAAATGATTGCGCCTGAAATCCAGCAATATTTTATCGAAAAATCTACAGACGGAAAACCTTTTTCTAGAAACCAGCGTTCTTTGGTGTATCAAAGAGCTAAAAATATTGATTCGAGTACGCCATTCGGAACTCAATTGAACTTAAACACAGACAACTACGAAGGAATAAAACATTCTATTTTTCCAGCAAAAGTCAATGAAGAATTACCTCGCCTTTTAGTTGGCGGAAAAGATTGCAAACAGCCTTATAATGCTTCTTTATTTAATGTTTCGGCGATGAGTTTTGGTTCGTTAAGCGAACACGCCGTTCGTGCCATTAATATTGGAGCAAAAAAAGGGAATTTTTACCAAAATACAGGAGAAGGTGGTTTGACTGAATTTCACTTAGCTGGCGGTGGCGATATAACTTGGCAGATTGGAACAGGATATTTCGGTTGCCGTGATGCAGAAGGGAATTTTAGTCCAGAAAACTTCAAAGAAAAAGCCAATCTTCCGAATGTAAAAATGATCGAAATCAAACTTTCGCAGGGAGCAAAACCAGGTCATGGTGGTGTTTTACCAGCAGCGAAAAACACAGAACAGATTGCAAAAATTAGAGGTGTCCAACCACATACAATGATTCTTTCTCCTCCTGGTCATCACGCTTTTTCTGATTCTAAAGGATTAATTCGTTTTGTTAAGCAATTACGTGATTTATCAAACGGAAAACCAATCGGATTTAAATTATGTATTGGAAATACCGCTGAATTCGAAGCTATTTGCCAAGAAATGATTAACGAAGATACTTACCCAGATTTCATTACCGTTGATGGTGCCGAAGGAGGAACCGGCGCTGCACCGCTAGAATTTGCAGATGGTGTTGGAATGCCTTTTGAGCCTGCTTTAATTTTCGTAAATCAAACTTTAATTCGTTTAGGAATTCGTGATAAAATGCGCATTATTGGAAGTGGAAAAATCATTTCTGGTTATTCTATTCTACATGCAATTGCATTGGGTGCAGATATGTGCAACAGCGCCAGAGGATTTATGTTTTCTTTGGGCTGTATTCAAGCTTTAAGATGTCATAATAACGAATGCCCTACTGGAGTTGCTACTCAGAACAAAATGCTGATGAAAGGTTTGGTGGTAACAGACAAATCTGAACGTGTGTATCACTTTCATAAAAATACACTTCATTCTGCAAATGAGCTTTTAGCGGCTGCAGGAAAAAGCAGTTTTGCAGATGTGGATATTAATATCTTTATGCGTGGTGATGAATTTGCAAATTTATCTGATCAGTATTTCCCTGATCAACTAAAAAACGTTACGCAATTTTCATAAACAAAAAAGCCTCTTTAATTTTTTAAAGAGGCTTTTCTTTTAGATTCACTTTTTAAATCTAGCTTTAATTACAATTTTGCTGTTTCTTTATTTTGTTTTGATTCTCCTTCTAAAGCAGCTAATTCTTCTGAACCAACTAATTTTTGGGCTAAAATAGCATTATTATATGCTAAAAAATAAACATCAAATTTTACTCCTTCTCCAATAAGCGATGAAGAAATTTGATCATTCTTAATCATTTCCTTTAATAGGTCAGGAAAAGATCCTTCGTAGGCAATTTTGTTTGCATCGTTTTCTTCTAAATTCGTTTCAATTCTAATTTCAATTTTGTTGTCATTTAGAAAAGCTTTAGCTGTTGTACTCGTAATTCCGTTTCCTTTTATAGAGGATGAATTGTTGTAACTACTTACATGTTCCTGAATTTTCTGCTTGGTGTTTTTACAGCTTACTAAAAAAAGAGCAAAAGCGAATGCGAATGCGATTTGGGTAATTTTTTTCATAAATTATTGGTTTTATAGTTATTTTTTAACTCAAACATAATTAATTTACAAATCAAAAACAACATCCATTCAATAAAAATGATAATATAAACATTTGAATACAAATGAATTACAACAATAAAAAAGAAAAACTGTAAGAATACAAAATCATGTTTTTAACTATAAATGCAAAAAATCTCTTTAAATTAAACTTAAAGAGACTTTTATTATGTAAGAATTAAATTGACTAGAAATGTTCTTTTATTTCAAAAAATCTTTTAGAGATTCTCCTTTTAAAACTTCTTTATCTAAAACAGTATTGTCATCAGCAAGAAAATAAACATCAAATTGAACTCCTTCTTCAATTAATTGTCTAGGAATTTGATCTTTATCAATCATTAATTTTATCAATTTTGGAAAAGAAATTACAGCAGCCGATTTATTAGCTTCAGTTTGCTCTAAATTGGTTTCAAATCGTAACTCAATTTTATCATCATTAATGTAACCTCTTGCTGTGGTAAGCGTTACATCGTCGGCTCTAAAACTTGGTGCAATTGTTTTGTTGTACGTAACAACATATTCCTGAAGTTTCTGTTTGGTATTTTTACAGCCTGCAAAAGAGATTATTAGAATAATCGCAAAAGCAATTTGGCTTATTTTCTTTATCATAATTTCTATTTTAATTTTTGAAGTCTTAACAATGCCTCAAGATAGTAATAATCTGCGTAATTTATAGAACAATCGATCTCGCTTCCCGCGGGTTTATGTCCTGTTGAATGCAATAAAAATGCTGAATTAACATCATGGCCTTGATATTTCTCTGAAAGAGACACCATCATTTTTTTAGCTTTAGCCAGATATTCAGACTTTAAATTCTTGTCTTTAGTATAAGAACTCAATTCTAAAAGCGCAGAAGATACAATTGCTGCTGCAGATGCATCTCTAGGTTCGTTCGGAATATTGGGTGCATTAAAATCCCAATACGGAACCAAATCCTCTGTCGTTAATTTATCCAAATAAACTCGCGCCACTTTGTGTGCAAATTCTAAAAATTTAGCATCTTTAGTTTCTCTGTACGTCATTGTAAAACCGTAAATCGCCCAAGCCTGTCCGCGCGCCCACATACTATCATCACTATAACCTTGTGCCGTTCTTCCTTTTATCTTTTTTCCTGTTTCGAAATCATAAATAATAACGTGATAAGATGTATTATCTGGTCTGAAATGATTGGCCATAGTTGTTTCGGCATGTTTTACAGCTATATCGTAGAGCTTTTTGCTACCTCCATTTTTTGAAGCCCAAAACAGTAATTCCAAATTCATCATATTATCGATAATGGTATTATGACCGCCCATTTTATTATGAGGCCAAGATTGAATTGTTCCCACTTTCGGATTAAAAAGTGTAGCCAAAGTATCGGCAGTTTTTAGAATGATTTCTTTGTATTCTGGATTTTTAGTCAATCGATATCCGTTTCCGAAACTATTAAAAACCTGAAATCCTAAATCATGATCTCCAGCTTTACTGACAGATAAAGGAGTTAGAAATCGGCTGAATTTATCGGCTTCTTTTTTCCATTTTTTATCTTTTGTGGCTTCGTATAAATACCACAATTCTCCAGGCCAGAAACCGCTTGTCCAATCTTTGTAGTTTACGAATTTCCATCCACTACTTCCGTTTGGAACTGTTCGCGGTGAAGTTCCGTCATTCGGAATCACTTTTAAAGTTTTTGAAGCTTGTGTTGCGCAATAATCCAATTGTTTTTTAATATTAAAAGAATTATTACTTTGAGAATGCCCTTGATTTCCTAAAAGAAACAAAGCGGTTATCAGGGAAAGAATATTTGCCTTCATGTGGTTATTTTGATAGATAGTTAATTGAAATGATAAATTTATGAAATAAACCAAATGCATTTAGATCTTTGTATTTTTCGACCCCAGAAAATGTACTATCGAAACCCATTTTTTTTGAGTTCTTTCTTTGTCAAAACTTCAATTTAAATTCCCTTTGCTCATTTTTGTCATAAAATGACAATTATTGCGGTTAGTTTGTTTAAAGCTTTGACAAAGGGAAATGACGAAAACAATCGTGTTATTATTGTAGATTTGTTTTCAAAAATAATACAGTAAAAATCCATTTTGAATAAATCCCGAATCTATTACTTTTTCATTTTTCTAAGCATTATCGCACTCGGAATTCTTTCCAGAAAAATAACTTTTATTCCGCTATGGATTGGCGATTTTCTTTATGCAGTTATGATTTACTTTTTGATTCGAATATTTCTGCCCTTTCAAAAAGCATTTTCAATTTTTGTGATGTCTCTTTTAATTTGTTACTGTATTGAATTCCTTCAACTTTATCAGGCACAATGGATGATTGAATTAAGAAAAACACTTTTTGGCAGATATGTTTTAGGCCAAGGATTTTTATGGTCTGATATTCTAGCTTACACTTTTGGAAGTTTGGCCGCTTTTATTTTGGAAAAAATTACTTTAAAAATTTTCAATCAAAAGTCTGAGTGATTTTTTCAATATTGAGACTGTTGGCCATTGCCATAAAAATTTGGTAATAGGTTCCTTTATTATCGTACAATTCATCATGTGTTCCTTTTTCGACACATCTTCCTTTTTCTAAAACAATAATATTCGACGCATCAATAATTTGAGAAATACTGTGCGATATGATAATAACTGTTCTGTCCTTTTTGATAGCGTCTAAAGATTTCTTAATTTGTTCGGTTGCAATTGCATCTAAACTTGCTGTCGGCTCATCTAAAAAGATAATTGGTGGATTTTTTAAAAACAATCTGGCAATGGCAATTCGTTGCTGCTGACCGCCAGAAAGCAAATGCGCATCAGAGTCGTAACCTTTTGGCAGTTGTATTACTTGTTCATGAATATAAGCTTGTTTTGCCGCTTCAATAACATCTTCTTGAGAAGCTTCAGGATCTCCGTATAAAATATTCTCTGCAATTGTTCCTTTAAAAATATGATTCTTTTGCAAAACCAAACCAATATTTTTGCGTAGAAAATCGGTGTTGTAATCTATTAAATCTACTCCGTCTAAAAAGATTTTCCCAGCTGATGGAAGGTAGAATTTATCCAACAAATTAATAACCGTACTTTTTCCTGCACCGCTTAATCCGACCAAAGCAGACGTTTCGTTGGGTTTTACTGTAAAGTTAATATCATAAAGCGCCTGAGTTCCGTTTGGATAAATAAAGTCAACATTTTTAACTTCAATTAATCCCACAATTTTCTCTGGAATATAATCACCACTGGTTTCTGTTTCGTGTTCTGCTTCTAAAATATCAAAAAATCCTTCCGAATAAATTAAAGCATCATTTACTTCATCATAAATACGATGCAGTTGTCTTATTGGAGACGACACATTATTAAAAAGCATAATATGGAACATGATCGCACCAATAGTCATTTGATTATTCAAAACAAAATAAGCCGTCAATATTATAATAATCACGACTCCAATTTGTTCTACAAAACTTTTAATACTTTCAAAAATAAAACTGGTTTTTCGCGTCGCCAGCTGATTTTCGGTCATTTCAAACTGAATTTTCTGATGACGATCTGCTTCTGAAGGCTCTCTTACAAAAGACTTAATGACGGTTATAGATTCGATTAAACTTATAATGCCGTTATTTTTTGTTTCGCGGTAATTTCGCATTCTTCTTCTGAATCCGCTCAATTTTGTCGCCTGTAATTGACTGATATAAAAGTAAACTGGAACGATGCATAAACTTACTAAACCCACATACACATTCGTATAAAACATAATAACTAAAGCCACAAAAGCGTTGGCAAACAAAGGCAGAATATCAATAAAAAAGTTCTGGACCAATCGGGTTAAACTGCTGATTCCGGCATCAATTCTGGTTTGGAGTTTTCCACTTTCGTTTTCGTCAGAAGTATAAAACTCCATTCTGTAGCTCAGAATTTTTTCGACAATGGTTTGAGAAATATCTCGGGTTATAAAGATTCTGAGTTTTTCTCCGTAAAATTTTTGTCCAAATTGAACAATTGAATTTACTAATTCTTTTGTCAGCAATACGATACTTATAATACCGAGCAAATGAAATCCTTTTGACAATGGTTCGTGGGCAACCATCAAATTATTTATAGTATCAACAGTATATTTTAAGATTACAGCGTTTACCTGCGCCGCAAATGAACCCAAAAAAGTAAGTAGTAAAGTTGCAATTACCATTTTTCTGTATGGCTTTACAAAGGGTAAGATTTTTTTATAAAGAACTGATAATTGCATTTATTTTTAATTTTGATACTCTATCAAATATAAGAATTCTAAATTTGTCTTTAAAATGTATTCCAACCAAAATAGAAACTTTATGAATCTTGTTTTCGCTTCCAACAACAAAAATAAAATCGCCGAAATTCAGAGTATGCTTCCAGAAAATATTAAAATATTGAGCCTAGAAGATATTAATTGTTTAGAAGATATTCCAGAAACTGCCGATACAATTGAAGGAAACGCGATTCTAAAAGCCGATTATGTGACTCGAAAATATGGGTATGATTGTTTTGCCGATGATACAGGTTTAGAAGTACAGACTATAAATGGAGAACCTGGAGTTTACTCTGCACGTTATGCCGGCGAGCAAAAAAATGCTGACGATAATATGAATAAACTTTTGGAAGCTTTAAAAAATGAAGAAAATCGTAATGCCCAGTTTAAAACTGTTATTACTTTAAACCTTAAAGGAAAACAGTATTTATTTACTGGAATTGCAAAAGGAGAAATCACAGTAACTAAAAATGGTACAAATGGTTTTGGATATGATCCCATTTTTCAACCTGAAAATTACAGCGAGACCTTTGCTCAACTGCCTTTAGAAACAAAAAATAGAATTGGACATCGTGGAAAAGCAGTTCAGCAACTTATTGATTTTCTGAACGACGCAAAATAATTGTTTCAAATACAACATTTTAAGGTCTAAATTTTAGATTTCAAGACGTATTTTTTAACGAATTTAGGGGGTTAAGACGAAAAATCATTTTAATAAATATGTAACTTTTTGATAATCAAATCTTAACAAATGTATAAATCTTAAAATTGCATTAGTTTTTTTGAATAATTAACTGTAATTTTGCACCCTATTTTAAATACATATATGAATAAATTTGAACAATTAGGATTGAATGAATCGTTACTGAAGGCGATTTTAGATCTAGGATTTGAAAATCCGTCAGAGGTACAGGAAAAGGCGATTCCCCTATTATTGGAAAAAGACACAGATATGGTTGCGTTGGCTCAGACAGGGACAGGGAAAACGGCAGCTTTCGGTTTTCCGCTAATTCAAAAAATTGATGCTGACAATAGAAACACACAAGCATTAGTTTTATCGCCAACACGAGAACTTTGTTTACAGATTACCAACGAACTTAAAAACTACTCAAAATACGAAAAAGGTATTAATGTGGTAGCAGTTTACGGCGGGGCTAGTATTACAGAGCAAGCCAGGGATATTAAGAGAGGGGCACAAATTATTGTGGCAACTCCGGGGAGAATGCAAGACATGATTAACAGAGGGTTAGTTAACATTAAAAATATAGATTACTGTATTCTTGATGAGGCTGATGAGATGTTGAACATGGGATTCTATGAAGACATCGTATCTATCTTATCAGATACTCCAGACGAAAAAAGTACATGGTTGTTCTCTGCAACTATGCCACAAGAGGTTGCTAGAATTGCAAAACAATTCATGAGCGATCCATTAGAAATTACTGTAGGAGCTAAAAACTCTGGTTCTGCAACAGTTTCTCACGAATTTTACTTGGTGAATGCACGTGACCGTTACGAAGCTTTGAAACGTATCGCCGATGCTAATCCAGATATTTTCTCTGTAGTTTTCTGTCGTACAAAAAGAGACACACAAGCTATTGCTGAGAAATTAATTGAAGATGGATATAGCGCTGCTGCGTTACACGGAGATTTATCTCAAGCGCAACGTGATGGTGTAATGAAATCTTTCCGTGGAAGACAAATTCAGATGCTTGTTGCAACTGACGTTGCTGCACGTGGAATTGACGTTGATAATATTACTCACGTAGTAAACTATCAATTACCTGACGAGATTGAAACATACAATCACCGTTCTGGACGTACTGGTAGAGCTGGAAGATTAGGAACTTCTATCGTAATTGTTACTAAAAGTGAATTACGTAAAATTTCTTCTATCGAAAGAATTATCAAACAAAAATTCGAAGAAAAAGTTATTCCTTCTGGAATCGAAATCTGCGAAATTCAATTATTGCACTTAGCAACTAAAATTAAAGATACTGAAGTTGATCACGAAATTGACAACTACCTTCCAGCTATTAATATAGTTCTTGAAGGCTTATCTAAAGAAGAATTGATTAAGAAAATGGTTTCAGTTGAATTTAACCGTTTTATTAATTACTATAAAAAGAACAGAGATATTTCTGCTCAATCTTCTGACAGACGTGAAAGAGGTGATGCTGAACCAAGAGAATTCAATAATAACGGAGCAGTTCGTTATTTCGTAAACATTGGTTCTAGAGACAACTTCGACTGGATGTCATTAAAAGATTACTTAAAAGAAACATTAGACTTAGGTCGTGATGATATCTTTAAAGTTGATGTAAAAGAAGGATTCTCATTCTTTAATACTGATCCTCAATTTACTGATAAAGTAATGGATGTTTTAAACAACGTTCAATTAGAAGGTCGTCGTATTAATGTTGAAATTTCTAAAAATGACGGTGGTGGAAGACGTGATCACAACAATCGTGGTGGTGGCGGAAGAAGCTCTGGAGGACCTAGAAGAGAAGGAAACTTTGCACCAAGACGCGAAGGTTCTGGCGGATTCAGAGGAGGAGATAGAAATTCTTCAAGAGACGGTGGATCACGTGAAGGTGGTTTCAGAAGCGATAGAAACTCTGCTCCAAAAAGAGAAGGTGGTTTTAGAAGTTCTGCTCCAAGAAACGAAGGTGGTTCTGACAGAGCTCCAAGACGTTCAGATAACTTTGGCGACAGCTCAAGACCAAGAAGAACAAGAAGAGATTAATTATTTAATTTCTTAAAATATAAAATCCCAAATTCCAGATTCTTGGAATTTGGGATTTTTTTATGCTCTAAATTTAATTCTCTGCAAATATTTATTGCAATCTAAAACAATACTCTGGCCTTTGTTAATTTTCTTATAATTAAATTCCAAGACTAGGAGATATTTAATCCTGATTTATTACTTTTAGTGCTTTAAATCACGATATGAAATATTTCGCAGTTTTCTTTTTTACACTTTTAGCTAACTTTGGTTTTGCGCAGGATACGCAGTCAACAGTTCCTCAAAGAGTTTCAGGTTACATTCTTAACGATAGTAGTAAACAGCCACTTTCAGGTGTAAACATCATTAACACCAATAAAGTTCGCGGTGCTAAATCTGACGAAAAAGGATATTTTGAAATAGATGTTCAAGTAAATGATACCTTGCACTTTACTATTCTAGGATTTCAATCTTTAAGAATTAGAGTGACCAATGACTGGATAAAAAACAAAGTAACTCGTATTCAGCTTACAGAAAAAGCAATTGCCTTAGAAGAAGTTGTTATTGCTCCTTTTACATTAACAGGATATCTTGAAATTGATTCTAAATTAATTCCAACAAAAGAAAATTACCGATATAGTATTTCAGGTCTTACACAAGGTTACGAAGCGGGTGAATATGCTCCAAATGCGTTTGGAAAAGTATTAGGATCTATTTTTAACCCAGCCGATGTGCTCTATGGTTTCTTCGGAAAAAACGGCCGAGAACTCAAGAAATTAAAAGAAATGAAGAAAGACGACACTGTTCGTACTCTTTTAGAATCTAAATACGATCGCGAAACAGTTTCTGTATTATTAGGTATAAGTAAAGATGAAATTCCCGAAATTATGCATCGATGCAACTATTCTGATTCTTTCATACAATCGGCAAACGACCTTCAGATTATGGATGCCATAAGCGCCTGTTATGAACAATACAAGGTCTTAAAGAAAAATTAGTCATATACAAATAATCAATCCTCAATTTTCTAGTTGAGGATTTTTTTTGAATTAAAAGCTAAAAAAAATTACAGATTTTACCTATATTTACTTAAGAAAACCAACAAATTTATACAACTATGGCAAAAGGTCAAGATGCTAAAAAAACAGCAAAAAAAGAACCGTTAAAAACGGCTAAAGAAAAAAAAGAAGAAAAGAGAGAAAAGAAAAATTCTCCTAAAAGAGACTAAAATTAGTTTTCAGTCGCAGTCTCAGTTTTCAGTGCTATACTGTAAAAACTGAGACTGAGTACTGAGACTGTAAACTTATTTAACTGGAATATTCGAAAGAATTTCTAATACAAATTTCCAATATTTTTGAGCAGATGAAATGCTTGCTCTTTCGTCTGGAGAATGCGCTCCGTGAATTGTTGGTCCGAAAGAAATCATATCCATCTCTGGATAGTTAGTTCCTAAAATTCCGCATTCTAAACCAGCGTGACATGCTACAACTTTTGGCTGTTCACCATTTTGTTTTTCGTATATCTCTTTTAAAACTTCTAATATTTCAGAATTTACGTTTGGAGTCCATCCTGGGTAAGAACCAGAAATCTCTACTTCGCATCCAACCAATTCAAACGTTGAACGTAATGAATTAGCTAAATCATATTTTGAAGATTCAACAGAAGAACGCGTTAAACATCCAACTAAAATCTCACCATCTTTGATAATTACACGAGCAATATTATTTGAAGTTTCAACTAAATCAGCCATATCAGGACTCATTCTGTAAACTCCATTTTGTGCAGCGTAAATCGCTCTGATAATTCCTTCTTGAACACCAAGATCCATTATTTTCTCAGGCAGATCACCTTTTACGATTTCAATTGATAAGTTTGGTTCAGTTGTTTTGTATTCTGCTTTGATATCAGCAATAATTTCCTGCATGTCGAATACATACGCTTCGTCAAACATTTCAGAAATAATTACTTTTGCAACACTTTCTCTCGGAATTGCATTTCTCAAACTTCCTCCGTTTACTTCAACGATCTGTAAACCAAAGTTTTCAAATGCATCAAACAACAAACGGTTCATGATTTTATTGGCATTTCCTAAACCTTTATGAATATCCATTCCTGAATGTCCGCCGTTTAAGCCTTTTACCGTAATAGTATAACCAACAGAACCTTCTGGAACTTCTTCTTCATGATACGTTCTTGTAGCCGTTACATCAATTCCACCAGCACATCCTATATCAATTTCATCGTCTTCTTCGGTATCTAAATTCAATAAAATCTGACCTTGTAAAATACCTCCTTTTAGGTTTAAAGCACCTGTCATTCCAGTTTCTTCGTCAATTGTAAACAAAGCTTCGATTGCTGGATGCGGAATATCTTTACTTTCTAAAATAGCCATAATTGTAGCAACACCAAGTCCGTTGTCTGCTCCAAGAGTTGTCCCGCGTGCGCGAACCCAGTCACCATCAACATACATATCGATTCCCTGTGTGTCGAAATCAAAAACGGTGTCAGCATTTTTTTGGTGCACCATATCTAAATGCCCTTGCATTACGATTGGCTTACGATTTTCCATTCCCGAAGTTGCCGGTTTTCTAATGATTACGTTTCTGATTTCGTCTTCAAAAGTTTCTAAGCCTAAGCTGTTTCCAAAGTTTTTCATAAACTCAATTACACGTTCTTCTTTTTTAGAAGGACGGGGTACTTCATTTAAATCTGCGAATTTATTCCAAAGTGCTTTTGGCTCCAGATTTCTTATTTCTTGACTCATTATATTTTGTTTGAATTATTTCGGATATTTTGAAGGATTTAAAGATGTGTTGAAAACAGATAAAACATAAATAGTTTTCGACTTTTCATCAATAAAATAAAAAATTATAAAAGGAAATTTATTAAGTGGCAAACCATGATAATCTTTATATCTGATTTGAAAAAAGGGATTTCTAGTCAATCTTTCTATATTTTCATCAATCGTCTGATAAAAATAATCACCTAATCCAATTTGTTTAGACTCATAATAATCAATCGCGTCTTGAATATCAAGAATAGCTCTTGGCTCAATTACAACTTCAAAAATCATTTATCAGACTTAAAAATAAATTGTTTCTTAGCTTCATTCCAAGGAACAAAATTTTCTAGTTTTGAAGTAGATCTTCTTTGGTCTAACAAATTCTTCATTTCTTCAGACACAGAAAAATCATCAATTACAGTTTCATAATTAAATTTTTCAATCAACTTCATAAAGAATGCTAATTCTTCATCTGGAATATTTAAAGTGATTTGCGTCATTTTTCCCTTATTTTTGAACAACAAATTTACAAAAAATAACACAAAATAGTATTTAATTATTATTTTTATAAAAAAGCAAAATTGTGAAACAAAAATATCTACTACCTTTATTTCTTCTTGTTCAGATTATCTTTTTAAGAATTTTGCCATTCTTTCCCGATTTCGTTGAAGGCTTTTACAGCAATAATTTATTTGTTCGAATTTCACATTTTTCCAGAAGTGTTTTGGGTAAAATTCCGTTTTCAGTTGGCGATTGTATCTACGCCATTTTAATTATCTCCATCATCATCTGGTTTTGGAAAATTAGAAAAACATGGAAAACAGAATGGAAAGATCATCTATTAACAATCTTAGGCAAAATCTCTGTTTTTTACTTTTTCTTTCATGTGCTTTGGGCGTTCAATTATTATCGCGAACCTCTTTTTGAAAAAATGGAAATCAAAAAAGAATATACAGATGCTGATCTTTTGGCTTTCACAAAAAAGTTGATTTTAAAAACGAATGAAATACAATTTCAAATCACAAAAAATGATAGTTCAAAAGTTATTTTTCCTTATCCGCAGGAAGAGTCATTTAAAATGATTTTAAACGGTTACGATAATTTAGCCAAAGAACATCCTTATTTTAAATACAAAACGTTAAGCGTTAAGAAGTCTTTATTCAGCGTTCCATTGACTTATATGGGATTTAGCGGTTATTTGAATCCGTTTACTAATGAGGCTCAGGTTAACGATTTATTGCCAATGTATATTTTTCCATTGACAACTTCGCATGAAATGGCGCATCAAATTGGTTTTGCCAGCGAAAGCGAATGTAATTTTATCGGAGTTTTGGCTTCGGTAAAAAATGATAATCTTTATTACCAGTATTCCGGATACAGTTTTACTTTAAGTTATTGCCTAGGAATCTGGAGGTACAAAAATGAAAAGATTTTTAATGAATTAAAGAAAACTGTCCATAAAGGAATTTTAAAAAACTATCAAGAAAATCAAGATTTCTGGAAAAAATATGACACTTTTATAGATGAAGGTTTTCATTTTCTGTGGGATAATTTTTTAAAAACAAATAACCAAAAAGATGGAATGGAAAGTTATAGTAAGTTTATCGATTTGACTATCAATTATTATAAAACTAGAAAACTATAAGTTTGTAATATTTTTAATCTGAGGTAAAAAAAATCAAACTAACTGTAACAAAAATCATTTCACACCTACTAATACCATATGAGTGAAAATCTAGAACAGTCATTTGTTGCGCAGTTGCAGTCAAATCAGAATATAATCCACAAGATTTGTAGATTATATACTGCTGGCGAGGATGCTCATAAAGACTTGTTTCAGGAAATCACCATTCAGCTTTGGAAAGCTTATCCAAAATTTAGAGGCGACAGTAAATTTTCTACCTGGACGTATCGTGTGGCCTTAAACACGGCAATTACCTTATATCGTAAAACCAAAAGGACTATTTCTACCGTAGATTATGAAAACCATCAGCATTTTGTAAAAGATGTAGATTACAACTACGAAGAAGAGGAACAGATAAAATTGATGTATAAAGCAGTTTATCAGCTCAATGACATCGAAAAAGCATTAGTTTTTATGTATTTAGAAGACAAAGATTATCAAGAAATAGCTGAGACTTTAGGAATCAGCGAAGTGAATGCGCGCGTGAAAATGAACAGAATTAAGGGGAAACTTAAAAAAATACTAAATCCTTAAAAATTATTATGAAAGAACTGGATTTATTAAAAAAAGACTGGCAGAAGAACTCAGGTTCTTTTCAACAAATTTCTGAAACTGAAATCTATAAGATGATTCACAGAAAATCATCTTCCATCGTAAAATGGATTTTGATCATCAGTATTTTGGAAATTTCGTTTTGGACTTTTTCAAATTTATTTATTAATACCGATGATGTTTTAAAAAAAATCAATCATCCTGAAATTGTTATGGCTTTAGAGTTTTTAACCTATTTCAATTATATTGTTGTTTTAATATTTGTTTTTATTTTCTATAAAAATTACAAAACAATTTCAACTACAATAGCCACCAAATCGTTAATGAGTTCTATTTTAAAGACTAGAAAAACGGTACAGTATTATGTTTGGTATAATTTAGGAATGATTGTTATAACGGCCATTCTAAGTTTCTTTATCGCTTTTGTTTACAATCCAGATATGGAATTTCTACGAGATAAATTGGCGCTTAACGGAAAAGCTATGTTTGTTACAATAGGAATCTTATTCTTAGTGATTTTAGGTTTCTTCGGTTTATTCTGGTGCTTTTACAGAGTCATCTACGGAACACTTTTACGAAGATTATATGCGAATTACAAAGAGTTGAAGAAGATAGATTTCTAAGGTGCTAAGGTTCTGAGATACTAAGGTGCTAAGTTTTTTTTGAAGGGATAAAGTTGTAAAAGGTTCAAAGTTGTCAACTTAATTTTTAAAGAAATAACGACTCTATACCCTGAGCGTCCCGAGACTTCGGAGAAGGGCATAAAGTTTAAAGTATGACTATCTGAATAAAAATCTAAAATCAGAAATCTAAAATCTACAATTTTAATAATCCCAACGTCGTAGTTGATTCAATTCTTCTTGAGCTTTGATTTCTTCAGCAGGAATTACTTTTAAGAAAGATGGATGTTGTTCGATTGCGTATTCCACTTTTTCTACAATTTCGTCGATTGTATCGTTTTCATAATCAATATCGAGAGGTTCTTTGATGATAAAAGATTGCAGAATTCCTTTCTTTTTCATTCGAAGTCCTTTTTTATCGAATGATCTTCTGAAACCATCAATTACAATCGGAATTACAATTGGTTTGTGTTGTTTAATGATATGAGCAGTTCCTTTTCGAACGGGTTTGAATGATTTTGTAGTTCCCTGCGGAAAGGTAATTACCCAGCCGTCTTCTAAAGCAATTTTAATATTTTCAGTATCGTTTGGGTTCACCTCGCGTTTTTCGGTAACGTCAACGCCTTTTGCGCGCCAAGTTCGTTCAACTGTAATTGCTCCAACGTAAGCTAAAATTCTTGGTAATAATCCAGCCTGCATTGTTTCTTTTGCCGCTACATAATAGATATTCATTTTAGGCTGCCACAAGTACCCGATGTTCTTAATATTGTCTTCACGTCCGCTTAAACTTGCGTTAAATACATGAAACATCGCCACAACATCGGCAAAATAAGTCTGGTGATTGGATATAAATAAAACATTAGAATCTGGGAGTGTCTTAATAATTTCAGATCCATCAATCTGCAAATCATTAAACCCCCTATATCTTCTGTGCGTCATGGCGCCCAAGATGCGGATTAACCATTTCTTGATAAATAATATATGTCCAAAAGGATTTCGTTTAAACAATCCCATAACTATTTTATCTTATATTTTGTTAGGTCGCAAACATACAAAAATTATTCTTTTAGCAACACTCAAAAACAATTTCTAGAATTTGAAGCTATTAAAATGAATATCAAATTGTTAAATAATTATTTCTAAATTTTCTGTTCGAAAGCTATTTTCAGCACCTCTCTTAATTCACTCAAAATCATTGCTGTTGCTCCCCAAACCACATGATTTTGAATAGTAAAAGCTGGAACTAAAATATTGGCACCATAAGAAGTTGATAATTTGGCTTCGACAATGATCTCATCATTTAAAAGAACAGACAATGGCAATTCTATAATTGCTGCAACTTCTCTACTGTCAGGATAAAACGAAAGTTCTTCTTTTGCAATTCCTAAAAATGGATGCACCAAAAAATTACTCGGCGGAATATACATTGGAGAAAAATTTTTTATAATTTCAATTTTATCACTTGTTATTCCAACCTCTTCCTGCGTTTCTCTTAGTGCTGTAGTTTCAAAATTTAAATCGGTTTTCTCATATTTTCCTCCGGGAAATGCAATCTGAGCAGAATGAACGCCATCATACGTATTTCGAACTATTAAAACCAAATGTGTTTTTTCTTCTTTAGGATAAAACAACATCATTACTCCCGCCATTCTAGCATTTAAAGCATCAATATCAAGATTTTTCAAACCCTCTCTACGTTCTTTTGGAGCCATTTTTAAATGTGCTTCTACCGCTGGCAGTTTTATTGGAATTATATTGGGAACATATTTCAAAAAATCTTGAAAATTCATAATCAAAGCTTATTTTTGTACTTTCAAATAAAACATAAATATACTCTAGAAAACGCAGTACTACAAGTTTTCTAGAATTAAAGCCTTAAAAAAAATGTACAGCAGAGAAGAATCACAAAGAATTAAAAGAGAATTTTGGGTAGCTTTTGCCGAAAAATATCCAAGAAAATGGGTTCTTTATGATACTAAAATCAAAGACTTTTCTTTTAAGTTTTTTGTGGATAATAAAAAAGCGCAGGTTTTAATTGATATCGAACAAAGAAGCGACGAAAAACGTATTGCTTATTTTGAAAAATTAGAAGCTTTAAAAAATATTCTAGAGGAAGAATTTATAAAAGATTTGGTTTTCGAAAAAAATCATACTTTAGAAAGTGGCAAAACGATCAGCAGAATCTGGGTTGAAAAACTTGGAGTTGGTTTTAGCAATAAAAATAATTGGGATGCTATTTTTGATTTCTTCAATGAAAACATGCACGCTCTGGAAATGTTTTATTTAGAATATGATGAGTTTATTAAGGATATTGATGTGTTGTAGTAGAGATGCTAAGATGCTAAGGTTCTAAGTTTCTAAGCTTTTATAGCAAACCGGACAGTTTTAAAAACTTAGTATCTCAGCATCTTAGAAACTTAGAAGCTTAGAAACTCACTTTACACCGTAAAAATATTGTAAAGTATAATATGATCGTCGTAATTTATATAAAGCTGTTTACGGAAATCCTGCTTTTTGCGAGTTATTATTGACAATTTACATTCTCGCCCATCGTTGTCTTTACACATAAAAGAATACACGATATCGGTATCATTTTCTTCGCGTTCGATATAATTTAAAATATTAAATAACTGTATTTCCTGCGAATACACGACGATCCTATGTTTATTGGTATCTAAAACAACCGATAGATTTACCAGATCCAGATTGGACCACTCGCCCCACTTGCCTCTTTGATTTTTTTCTAAAACACTAAATCCTGAAGTTTTAAAATGATAAGACTGACTCTGAACCTGTTGCAATCCAAAAGCTAAAAATAAAAGTAATATATAGGTGCGTAGGGAATTCATAAAATATTTCTTGCAGATAATTAAAACTCAAATGTAGCCTTTTCTTTGCTTGCGGCTTCAAATTCTGAGACCATTTGTTGAATAATTTGTTCAACTGGTAAAATTTCATGAATGAGTCCGGCAATTTGACCAATCTCTAATTCGCCCTCTTCCAAATCTCCTTCAAACATTCCTTTTTTGGCTCTTGCTCTTCCTAAAAGCTGTATCAAATCTTCTTTAGAAGGGCATTTTTCATATAAAGCCTGAACGTCATTAAAAAACTTATTTTTTACCAATCGAACTGGAGCTAACTCTTTTAAAGTCAACTGAGTTCCTCCTTCTTTAGTACTAACTATCGTTTCTTTAAAATTATTGTGTGCAGAAGATTCTAATGAGGCCGCAAAACGACTTCCTACCTGAACGCCGTCTGCTCCTAAAACCATCGCAGCAAGCATTCCTCTTCCTGTTGCAATTCCGCCGGCGGCGATTAATGGTATGTTGATTTTCTCTTTCACCATCGGAATTAAAGTCAAAGTTGTGGTCTCTTCACGTCCGTTATGTCCACCTGCTTCAAAACCTTCGGCTACAACCGCATCAACGCCTGCTTCCTGTGCCTTCAATGCAAACACACTACTGCTTACTACATGTACAACTGTAATACCTTTTTCTTTTAAAAACGAAGTCCATGTTTTAGGATTTCCAGCAGAAGTAAAAACGATTTTAACGCTCTCTTCAACCACAATATTCATGATTTCTTCAATATTGGGATATAACATCGGAATATTAACGCCAAAAGGTTTATCGGTCGCTTTTTTACATTTTTGAATGTGTTCTCTTAAAACCTCAGGATACATAGAACCTGCACCAATAAGTCCTAAACCTCCAGCATTACTTACCGCTGAAGCCAATTTGTAACCGCTGTTCCAAATCATACCGCCTTGAATGAGTGGGTATTTTATATTGAAAAGTTGAGTGATTTTATTCATTCCGAAAAAATTATTGCTTGATTAGTTTTCCAGTTTTATGCAGATTATCAGCATCAAAACTATAAAAATACAAACCGCTTTGAAGTGATTGTAAAGAAAGAACTGGATTGGAGTTGTTAATTTTTTCTTCCATTAATTTCTGACCTAAAACTGAATAAATCGTAACTAGCGCACTATTATTTTGATTTAAATAAGAAAACGTAACGGTATTTTTTACTGGATTTGGATAAACAGAAAAAGCAGTTTCTGCGATAAAATTATCTACGTTTAAAGTGGCTCCAAAATTAGGAATTCCGTAACCATAATTATTATCAGGGCTAGAATATCTGTCAGCAGATGCAACAATCATTTGCCTGATTTCTTTGTTTGTTTTTGATGGAAATGCCTGCCACAAAGATGCGCACATTCCAGCCATAATCGGACATGAAAAAGAGGTTCCGTTTGCCGTTGTTATATTTCCATTAACATCAGAAACTACTGCTAAATTTCCCTGTGCCATGACATCTGGTTTTATTCTTCCATCATAAGTTGGCCCAATCGAACTAGATCCCGTTTTTGTTTTAGAAGCAGTAACCGATCCAACTGTTAAGACAGAAACCGCATCTGCAGGCGATCCAATATGTTTTTCTGCTTGATTGCCTTCATTTCCTGCTGAAGCTACAACCAAAATTCCTTTGTTGAAAGCAGTTTCAGCACCACGCGAAATAAAATTAGTCACGCCGTTCATATCGCTGTAAGTATGATTATACCTAACTTCATCACGATACAGAAAATACCCAAGCGAAGTAGTAATAATGTCTACTCCTAAAGCATCTGCTTTTTCAGCTGCTTCGACCCAAAGCGATTCCTCAAGCGGATTTTCTTCTGCATCAATTTCAGTAATAAAAAGATAATAAGAAGCATTTGGAGCAGTTCCGATTAAAGCATTTTCTTTATATCCTCCCATTGTAGAAAGCACCGAAGTTCCGTGGCTCCCACCTGCGTAAAAATTAGCATTTCGAGTAGTATAATCGTAACCACCCAAAATTTTATTATTATTTCTAAGATTTTCAAATGGCTGAGCAGTATTGACACCTGGAAATCCAGCATCTAAAACGGCTATAATTTTTCCTTCTCCAGTAAAATTCTGCTGATGCAAAACTTGTCCATTCAACATCTGGATTTGATTCGCAGAATTACCATAAGAATAATCAACAGCAGTTTCTAATTTATTTTTTGTCTGATTGATTGCAGCTTCAACAGTTTTTTTGCCTGTTGTGTTTAAAGATCTATCAGCAAAATCTACTTTTTGTACAAACGATAAAGATTTCAGCGCGTTAATATTTGCTTGAGCTCCGCGAATATGCAATGCATTAAGCCATTTAGACTGCGCCATCACCGAAATTCCAGTACTCGATTTGATTTGATTTACAAATGAAGTTTCCAAAGGAGCATCAGTAAAATCCAGTGCAATCTTCTGATTAGTCCTTCGATCTAAAGCTCTTTGAGAAAGCTCCGCCAGCGGATTATCAAAAAACGTTTGTGCATTTGGTTTAGCATTAAAGTAAACCCATGCTTCTTGCTGTCCGAATACTGTAAACGAAAGAAGTAATAATAGAAAAGTAAAGTTATATCTCATAGTATACTTTTATGGAATCAATTCCAAATAAAGTATAAAGCTAAGAAATTACTCCCGAACCAGCTAATTCATTTCCTAAATACCAAGCAACAAACTGTCCTTCAGTAATAGCAGACTGCGGTTCTTCAAATTCTACATACATGCCACCTTCAAATTGATGTAAAACAGCTTTTTGCAATGGCTGACGATAACGAATTCTCGCCATTACTTCCATTGTTTCTCCTGCTTTTAGCGTAAGATCTTCTCGAATCCAATGCACTTCAGATTCTGCAACAAAAAGAGCTTTTTTGAATAATCCTGGATGTAGGCTTGATAAACCGGTGTAAATAGTATTGGTTTCAACATCTGTAGCAATTACAAACAAAGGATCTGTTGTTCCTCCAACATTCAAACCTTTTCTTTGTCCGACTGTAAAATAATGAGCGCCTTGATGTTTTCCAACCACTTTTCCCATTGTCGGTAGGTAGTCTAGTTTTTGAGATTCTAGTTTCAATTCTTCTTCTACAGAAATTCCTGCTGGTTTTTCAGTGGCGTAAATAGGATCGTTTTTATCAACCTGTACAATTTTACCTTCTTTTGGCTGTAATTTTTGTTGTAAAAATTCAGGAAGGCGAACTTTTCCAATAAAACATAAACCTTGAGAATCTTTCTTTTCTGCCGTAACCAATTCCATTTCGGCAGCAATTTCGCGCACTTCTGGTTTGGTTAAAGCACCAATAGGAAACAACGCTTTTGACAATTGTTCTTGCGATAATTGACATAAAAAGTAAGACTGATCTTTATTGACATCATTTCCAGCAATCAATTGATAAACTGTTTTTCCGTCAACTTCGATTTCGTTTTTTTGGCAGTAATGTCCTGTCGCCACATAATCTGCGCCAAGACTTAAAGCGATTTTCATAAAAACATCAAATTTGATTTCGCGGTTACAAAGCACGTCAGGATTTGGAGTTCTTCCTTTTTCGTATTCGTTAAACATATAGTCAACGATTTTTTCTTTGTATTCTTCACTTAAATCAACAGTTTGAAACGGTATTCCAAGCTTTTCAGCAACAAGCAAAGCATCGTTACTGTCTTCAAGCCACGGACATTCGTTAGAGATAGTAACCGAATCATCGTGCCAATTCTTCATAAAAAGGCCAATTACTTCGTATCCTTGTTGCTGCAATAAATAAGCTGCAACACTAGAATCTACTCCACCTGAAAGTCCAACAACTACTCGTTTCATTTTAAAAAGATTAAATTTTTAAGGTTGCAAAGGTACGCCAAATAATAGAAAAATTCACAATGGTTGTCATTACTTTAAGCAATCTCGTGGTAGATAAAACTTATTGCTTTTTTAAGTACATTTAATCATACATTTTTTAAATATGAAAAAATACATTTACGGCTTATTTTTCTTTTTTGCGTTAACAGGTTTAAGCGCTCAGCGTTTTGCAGCTTCTCTTCCAAATTATGAAGCTTACAAAGCGTTTAAAGGAAAACCTTTGTCTGATAAATTCTCGAATATCGAATCAGTAAAAGTGATTTACGATTTGCGAAAACAAAAAATGTATTACTTCAACAGTAGTCTTATTTTACTACATTATGATTTTGTGACAAATTATTTAGGATACACTTCAGATCTTGATATTTTTAACAATGAAAATTACAGCAATACAGAAAAAGACCGAGATTTTCTTCTGGGTAATCTAAACCACATTAAAGGAACCGAAAAATGGATTTTTGAACTCGCTGCGTCAGATCACATGCCAATTCCGCTGATTGAACGTTTTTTTAATCTGGTCAAAAATTCCACTTTTATTGGCGATAAATTTAAATTTTATTTGAATAATCCAGAAATGATGAATTGGTTTCAAGAACAAAAATTTAAGATTCCGTGTGTAAAATCAGATTATATTTTTGGTGAAATTAAATATCAGGAAGTTGTTCGAGGAAGTAACATCGGAATTTTAAAAAAATATAAAATCAAAGAATTAGAAACGATAAAACCTAGTTCTGATCAAATTATTATTTTGGATGGAACACCTGACATTCTTCCAAACGTAAGAGGAATAATTGTGAATGAACTTCAGACACCATTAAGTCATTTGGTTCTTTTAGGAAAAAACAGAAAAATTCCAATTATGGCTTACACAGAAATCGAAAAGGATAACAATCTCAAAAAACTACTTTCTAAAAAAGTCGAACTTAAAATACAAGTTGACACGTTTTTTATTAAAGAAACAACTAAAAAAATTCCAGTAAAATCAATCAAGAAAAAGAAAAAGCTGATCATTGATAACAGTGTAACCGAATTGGTAGATTTATCTCAAATCCCGAAAAAAGGAGTAAATTATATTGGTTCAAAAGCACAAAACATGGCGTATTTAATTGCAATTTCAAAAGAAACTCCGTTTAAAACACCAGAAGATGCGCATGCGATTCCGTTTTATTTTTACACGAAACACATTCAAAAAGAATCAATTTCTCCTTTAATTACAGCGCTTTTAGCTTTTCCAAAAAAAGATTCAACCGTTTGGATCAATCAGCAGTTGAAAAAAATTAGAGATGCCATTAAAAAAGAACCTATTGATCCAGAACTAATTTTAAAGCTAAATATAGCTTTCAAAAATGCTAAATTCAAGAATTTCAGATTTCGATCTTCTACAAATGCAGAAGATTTAGATGATTTTAATGGCGCTGGATTGTACGATTCTAAAACAGGAATTTTAGGAGATTCTATTAAAACTTTTGAAAAAGCAATAAAACAAGTTTGGGCAAGTGTTTGGAATGAAGGATCTTATAATGAAAGAGAGCTTTTTGGAATCGATCAGCAAAATATTGCAATGGGAGTTTTGGTGCATCAGTCTTTTCCTGACGAATTAACAAACGGTGTTATCATTACCAAAAATCTTTTCAGAAGTAATTTTCCAGGCATAACTGTAAATGTTCAAAAAGGAGAAAACTCAGTTGTAAAACCAGAAAAAGGCGAAATCTGCGAGCAGTTTGTTGCTTATCATTTTAATGACGGAAAAGACGAAATAGATTTTGACATCGATTATACTTCTAATTCAAATCTCAATAATAATGAACCTTTATTGAGTCGAAAAGAAATGAGTAATATCTTCAATGTCAGCAGAAAAATCGAAGAAAAAATGTATCGTTATTGGCGCAAAAACCAATTTCACCCTGTTGATATTGAATTTAAAATTGTTGGCGAAAAAAGGGATTTATATATCAAACAAGTTCGTCCTTTTAATGATTAACAATCTAAATCGATTAAAAGACCGTAAAATACTATCCTAACAGGTTTCAAAAACCTTTTAGGATATAGAAAATCCTGACCTATTTTATTTTAATAAAGTACTTACAGCAATTTTATTTTATTGCTTTTTGGGAGCTGGACCTTTTTCAGAAGCTTTATTAGTGTTTTTAGGATCACTCATATTTATTTCCTTTACCAATTTTCCCTTTTGATAAAACTGCCACATTCCAGCTTTTTTACCATTCGCAAATTTACCTTTAGAAGCAATATTTTTATCTGTATCATAAAAAACAGCGTCTCCGTTGTACTCGTTATTTTTAAAATTAGATTCTTCTAAAAGCGTACCGTCCTGCCCTATTTTTTTATACGGACCTTCTTTTACACCATTTTTATACATCATCTCTTCTGCAACATTTGCATTTGGATAATAAATAGTTCGCAGACCTTCTAGTTTTCCATTTTTATAATTTTCAACTGTCATTAAAACCTTCGAAGCTTTATGGTAATATTTCCATTCTCCTTCACGAGATTTCCCAACCTCTTTGCCTTCACTAACCTTATTTTTGGCTTGATCATAAAATATAGTGTAAGAGCTTCCATCATTGGCACTAAAATCTCTTGTGGCTAAAACATCTCCTTTTTTGGTATCATCAAAAAATTTAAAAATGCCCGTTTCTTTTCCGTGGTTAAAAGTTCCTTCATAACGAGGTCGTTTAGATTCGGTATACGTTCCTTTCCAAAGGCCGTCTTTTTTCCCATTCGCATCCACTTTATTAAATTCTTGTGAATAAGCTGCAACGCTGATCAAAAATAAAATCCAAAAATTCTTCATAGTTAATTTTTCTATATAACAACTAAAATTGAGTTTTAGTATTGCAAAAATAGAATCATTTTGACATAAACTGATTCTTTATAGTAAAAAAAAGCATTTTGTTTTTGTTTAATCTTGAAAACGAGAGAAAAATAAACAAATTCCTATACAAACGAAACAACGCAACACAATCACCTAAAAATCAATACACTAAAAAAATACAACAAAAGTTAAATATTTATTTTTCCTACTATTTTGTTTAACTTTTTAAACATTTTGTTAAACAAAATAAGTAACTTAGTAAGACAAACAAAAAAAAACAAAAGATCATGAAAACAATCAAAATTAAATTAATTGCTCTGTTAGCATTACTTGCTTTCGTCGGAATTTCATGCAATAATGACGATAATAATGATTCTCAACAATCACAAACCATATTGTCAATTGCAAAAGCAAATCCAAATCTTAGCTCTCTAGTTGCAGCTTTAGAAAAAGCAGATTTAGCGACTACACTGAACTCCTCCGGTACTTATACCGTATTTGCACCAAATAATACAGCTTTCAGCGCTTTTCTATCTGCAAAAGGTTATGCTAATCTAAATGCAGTTCCCGTTCCTGCTTTAAAAGAAATACTACTCAACCATGTTTTAAGCACAAAGGTAAAATCTACTGAGATTGCTACAGGATATGTAAAAACTTTGGCTAAAGGAAGTGCTTCAGCTTCAAATACCATTAGTATGTACTTGGAAAAAAACACAGGCGTCGATATTAATGGAGGAAAAACAAACGGTGGTGCAACAGTAATTACTGCAGATATCGAAGCATCAAACGGAATCATTCATGTAGTTGATGGTGTTATCGGACTACCTACAATCGTTAATCATGCGGTTGCCAACAAAAATTTCTCAACCCTTGTGGCTGCGTTGAGTTACAACACTGCATCTGGCTTTGTCGCAACATTATCTGGTACTGCAAATTCACCTTTTACTGTTTTTGCACCTACAAATACTGCATTTACAAACTTCCTAACAGAAACTGGTTTTTCTGGTCTGCCAGCAATTCCTGCTAATGTTTTAGAAACTACTTTAAAATATCATGTGGTTACTGGTGCAAATGTGCAATCGACTTCTCTAACAAACGGGCAGGTAGTTAGTACTTTTGCAAGTCAAAATTTTACAATTGGACTTACAGGAGGCGCAAAAATTACTGATACAAATAATAGAGTAAGTGCTATTATTGCAACAGATGTTCAATGTTCGAACGGAATTATTCACGTCATTGATAAAGTTTTACTCCCTAAATTTTAAGCATAAAAAAACCGTCCTGTTTTTTGAACGGGACGGTTTTTTTATAATCTCTAGAAA
>NZ_CAMLIX010000034.1 GCF_946479975.1 uncultured Flavobacterium sp. | reverse complement strand
ATGGAAGAGCAGGTTGTAAAACCCATCGAAAACAAAATTTACGGACTCGAAAACATCGAAAAAATATTAACCACAGTAGAAGACGGTGTTGCTGCTTTTCAGGTGAAATTTAAATACGGAGTAGATGTTGACAATAAATATCAGGAGATTTCTACGGAAATGAATGCGCTTAAAAACAGTGAACTTCCAAAAGATATTTATCAGATAAAAACCGAAAAAATTGCTTCTTCTGATGTAAAGATTCTTCAAATAGCATTAGTTTCAGCAAATGCATCAGACAAAAAACTGCGCGATGAAGCGGACAAACTTAAATCTAAAATTGAGAAAATTACTAATCTGAAAGATGTTAAATATGCAGGAATTCCAGAGCAGGAAATTCGTATCGATTTGCAGCTTGAAAAATTAGCGCAATTAAAAATTCCGTTAAACGTCGTTATGGGAAGTCTGCAGAGCGAAGCAGCCGATATCCCGGGAGGAAGTATTGATTTAGGGAGTAAAGTATTTAATGTAAAAACCAGCGGTAAATTTAAAAATGCTGATGATGTAGCCAATACAGTAATTTACAATGCCAATGGGAAAATAATTTATATGAAAGATGTAGCTGAAGTAGGCTATAAATCTCAAGTTGTCGATCATATTACCCGAATCAACGGTCACCGATGCGTGCTGGTTACTGCTGGTATGAAAGACAATGTAAATATTACCGATGTGCAGAAAGAATTCCTGCCAATTGTAGATGAATTTTCTAAAGAATTACCGTCAAACATTAAATTAGTAAAAAACTTTGATCAGGCGAATATGGTTTCGCAGCGTTTAGGTCATTTGGGTTTTGATTTTACGCTGGCAATTGTTTTGGTAATTGTGACATTGCTTCCGTTAGGCTTAAGAGCTTCTGGAATTGTGATGATTTCTATTCCGTTATCGCTTGCATTGGGATTAATTGCAATGAATGCTTTTGGTTTTTCTTTAAATCAATTAAGCATCGTGGGTCTCGTAGTAGCATTGGGATTATTGGTGGATGACAGTATTGTGGTAGTAGAAAACATAGAACGATGGCTGCGAGAAGGACATTCTAAAATGGATGCCGTTCTTAAAGGAACCAAACAAATCGGAATCGCCGTTGTAGGTTGTACTGCAACATTAGTCATTGCATTTTTACCACTGGCTTTCCTGCCGGATGTTTCGGGAGAATTTATTAGAAGTTTACCGATGGCGGTAATTACCAGTGTGCTAGCGTCGATGATTGTCGCTTTGACACTGGTGCCCTTTTTAGGAAGCCGATTTTTAAAAACGCACGATCATGCGGGAGGAAATATTTTTCTTCAATATCTGCAAAAATTCCTGACTAGAGCGTACCGTGATATTATGCCGAAAGCCTTAAAATATCCTAGAACCACTATTGCTATTTCTATATTTTTAAGCATCACTGCTTTTGGATTGTTTAAAGTGACGGGGTTTAAATTATTCCCAACTTCAGAAAAACCGATGTTTCTTATCAATATAAAAATGCCTCTTCAGGCCAATATTTTAGAAAGTGACCGAGTGACCAAAATTGTAGAAGCAGAGCTTAAAAATCATAAAGAAATTGTGTTTTATACTTCGAATGTTGGAAAAGGAAATCCGCAGATTTATTACAATGTGCATCCGCAGGACAGAAAACCTGATTTTGCACAGATTTTTGTTCAGCTAGAAGATGAAGCAAAACCCTCAGAAAAAACAGCTTTAATTGAAGAACTTCGAAATAAATTTAAAACAATGCCTTATGCAAAAGTAGAGGTAAAAGATTTTGAACAAGGCACACCATTAGAAGCTAATATTGTGGTGCGGTTATTTGGTGAAGACCAGGAAGTGTTACGTAAGCTTTCTTCGCAGGTAGAAACTATTCTGAGAAAGCAGGAAGGAACAGTGTACATAAACAATGAACTGAATACGTATAAAACGGATGTTAAAGTTAAAATCAATAAAGAAAAAGCGAGAACATTGGGAGTTTTGACAAGCGATGTAGATAAGGTAATCCGTCTTTCGGTAGCAGGATTAACGGTTGGCGACTATATAGATGACAGAGGAGATGCCAGAAATGTCACACTAACATTACCGCGAGATAAATTTTCGAACCTTGACGCTTTGAAAAACCTGTACGTAAATAACCTTCAAGGAACTCCGATTGCATTGAACCAAATTGCTGAAATTTCGTTTGAAACTTCTCCAACTGCAATTAATCATTTTAATAAATCACGCTTTTCAAAAGTAACCGCTTTATCAGCAAAAGGGTATTATGCCAATGATTTATTGACGCACATTGTTCCAAAACTGGATCAGTTGAAAATGCCAAAAGGATATTATTACAAATTATCAGGAGAAAAAGAATCCGAAGGCGATGCGCTGGGCGGTAACTTTTTGGCAGTAATTATTTTAAGCACCTTTTTGTTTGTTGCAGTCTTATTGCTTCAGTTTAAAACTTTTAAAGGAATTATTATTGTATTATCTATTATTCCGCTGGGAATTTTGGGTGGTGTTTTATTATTGCTTCTCAATGGAAGTCCGATGTCTTTGGTTGCTATAATAGGTTTTATTGGTCTTTCGGGAATTCAGGTGAAGAACTCTTTACTATTGGTAGATTTTACCAATCAGTTAAGACAGGAAGGACATTCGATAGACGAAGCGATTGCCATTGCAGGAGAAACCCGCTTTCTACCAGTGGTGCTGACCTCTATTACTGCAATCTGCGGTTTGATTCCGATTGCGTTAAACTCAAATCCGTTGATTGCACCATTGGCGATTGTACTAATCGGCGGACTTATCAGTTCTACTATATTATCAAGAATTGTAACGCCAGTAATGTATAAATTGATTCCTCCTAGTATTGAGAAAATGTAATAGGTTAGAATTACTAAAAATAGATATATAAAAAAATGGCGCCAATTAAAAACAATTGGCGCCATTTGTCTTTTGTGATCATGACAGTAAAAATTTCTATAAATTTTACAGAATATTTAAAAGACTGGCAATGAATTTATTTAAGAGCATAATTTATATAACCTCCATCTGCTAACAGCTCCGTTCCGGTAATGAAACTTGCATGATCTGAGGCAAGAAATAATACTGTTTGTGCGATTTCTGCTGGGTCGCCTAATCTCT
This sequence comes from uncultured Flavobacterium sp., assembly GCF_946479975.1. The sequence continues at coordinate 24,587 of NZ_CAMLIX010000034.1, read as the reverse complement.
GCATTGCAGTAGCATTTGCCAGAAATTCTTTTGCGTCTGCTGGTACAGCTTTATGAAGTCCCGGCGTAGCAACTGGACCTGGACTCACAATATTGACACGAATTTTTCTTCCTGCTAATTCGTTTGCAGCAATTTGCGCAATTTTATTTAATGCTCCTTTTGTAGCCGAATAAATACTGCTTCCTAAATTTGCGGCTGTTGCAACGGTTGACGAAGTAAAAATTACCGATGAACCTTCTGCTAAATAAGGAAGTAATTTCTGAAGTGTGAAGAAATGACCTTTAACATTGGTATTAAACTGCGCATCAAAATCAGCCTCTGTTACTTCTTCTATCGAACTAAAAGTAGCTATTCCTGCATTTAAAAAAAGAGTATCCAATTTATTCCCACTTTCTGCAAAGGTTTTTTCCAATAGCGCAAGATCAGATAAATTTGCAGTATCAGCAACAATAGTTTTTAAATTTGGATTGTTGATTTCGTCTGCTGCATTTTTAAGATTTTCGCTGTTTCTTCCAGTGATCCAAACATTTGCGCCTGCTTTTATGAATTCTTTTGCTGTTGCTAATCCTATTCCTGTTGTTCCTCCTGTTATAAGAACATTTTTGTTCGTGAAATTCATTTTTGTATATTTTAAAATTATACGAGCAAAGTTAAATCAGTTAAGTTTATTTTTGTTACTTTGTAACCAAAAGTAACAGTAACGTTTGAGAAACAAAGTAACCTATGAGTAACGAATGTCAAGTTGAACACAAAAAAGAGATAATGGCAGTCCATGATACAATGGATATATTGAATGGAAAATGGAAAATTTCTATAATTTCATCGATCTGCTATCATAATAAGAGAAGATTTACAGATATTTTAAATGATGTAAATGGGATTTCCAATAAAATGTTAAGCAAGGAATTGAGGGATTTAGAAATAAATAAATTGATTAAACGCACAGTTCTCGATACGCAGCCGGTTACAATCCATTATCAGCTGACGGAGTACGGATTGACACTAAAAACGATCATAAATGATCTCGCAGATTGGGGAATAAAACACCGAAAAGTCATTATTGACGGTTAATAGACATTCATGAACAGCGTATTAATTGTTATGGAATTTCTGCATAATAAAGAAAAAAGATAGCATCTAAAAGAGTAATTTAGAAGTTAGCTACATCATACAAAAAGCAGGGATATAAACCCTGCTTTTTTATTCAAAACTCTTAAATTTTATGGCCTTATTTAGTCCTTATCTTCCGCAACAAAAAGGTCATCAGAATTTTCAGTGATAGGAATATAAAGTCTTTCCCATACATCGCTGTCTACCATATCCCAGCTGTGTCCTTGTCCTTTTAAATCTTCGGCTAATAAAACCACACCTGGTTCAATAATAAAGGTACTTCCATCAGAAACCTTAAATTTTATTTTGCCTTTTACGGTTACAACATATTGTTTTCTTGGAGCAGTATGTTTATTTTTTTCCCACGGTTCGGTTTTATTGCTGTACCAGAAAGAGGCGGTATTCATATGTTTTAATGATGGAATAGAACCTTTTTCAAAAGAACTCGTGCCGTCAGGATTACTAATAAGGCGATAAGCCGGAATGTCTGAAGCTTCTTCCAGAGGTTTTGCTGAGACATTTTTATGATTTTGTGCGTTATTGCTGTTTGTTAGCATAAGAGCTGCAATTAGGATAAATCCTTTTAGGAAATTTTTCATTTTGATATTCAATTAAAAGTAATAATTATTTTTTGTTTTTTATTGATTGTAAACAGAATCGTGTACCATCATTTTATTAAAGAATGGTTTGTATTTTGCAACTAATGCAAGGTGTGCATCAAGTTTGCCATAGGTTTCTAAATCTTCTAATGAATCAAATTCCATTGAGACATTATAAGAAAAAGAATTGTCCATTACAGGTCTAGGAGATGAATTTGCCGGCCCGCCGTAACGCACGTTTTTAACGTAAGGAAGCTTTTTAAGTCCTTCAAAAAAGTTTTTAAAATCTTCGACCTGTTCAGCGTTTAACTCAGGTTTTAGCCAAAATAAGAGGTAGTGAAAATAAACTGTTTTGGATTTTGATTCCTCTTCTGGTTTAGCTGTTGCATTAGCTAATACTGCTTCGCCTGTAAGCGCTAATGCTCCTGCACTCGCTGATTTAATTATAAAATTTCTTCTTTCCATAATTTCTAATTTTAATTAAAGTCAATTCTGTATTTTAAAACATACTGCCATTTTCTATCCGATACATCGGCTTGACCGACATTATTCAATGTATAAATAGGACGGTTTTGTGCATCAAAAGTTAGTCGAGATGACATTCCATTCATCAATAGTGAAATACCTGCATCATAAGTCAATGCTTTATCGTGAAGACCATCAAGATCAGACAGCATTACGCTTCCCGCAGGCTGCAGCTGTAAGTTGTTTTTTGCTTTATTGAAATAAGGCAGAGTTCCTCCAATTTGTACATAATAGGTATTTCCAGTTCCTATTACAGGCGAAGTGTTTCCAGCTCCGTTCAGACTACTCATAGAAGAATTAACACCACTTGCAGGATTACTTACACCAGAATATCGGGTATAATTTGGACCGTAATTATTGTTCATGGCCATAGCATAAGCGCTAAAAGAAGTTCCGCTTGCCTTATTTATTGGTGTATCATAAAATAAATCTACAGCAAAACTTTTTTCATCGTCGTTAATTGTCGTACCGGTTTCATTCAAATGCCATAAAGCATTGTGTGTGTATTCAAAACCAGCTCCTAAAGCAAGTACTTTCTTTTTACCGCTGTACGTTCCAGAATGAAATGGCGAAGAATTATTTTCAGTTTCAAAAAACTCATATTTAAAATAACCTGAATAATCCTTGTTTGGATGTGTTTTACTGAATGTGGCTAAATTTTGCTGTGGATCAGTGCTCACATTGGTATAAGGATCGGCAATTACTAAACGGTAATCAAATTTTCCAATTTGTCCTTTTGCATAAATACTTAACTGCCTTACAGTTTCATCAGAAATTCCAGCGTTTGCAGTAGCATAAGAAGGTAAATCGTAAAGTAAAGTATTCAACGGGCCAGTAGTGAATCTTGACAATCCTCTCCATGTAGATCTACCAGCACCAGCAGAAATAATATCATTGAATTTGTACTCTGCATAAGCATCTAGAAGTTCAAAAGCAGGTGATGTTTTAGAAGCTACATTGACATTGGTCAAACCGCCTTGTAAAATAAAAGTCAGTTTTTCTGTTGGCTGATAAGCCATTTTTGCTCGTACTCTTCGTAAAGATAAATCTGAAATACTATTAACCTGTTCACCATTTACAAGACTTCCAGGATTAAGTTCGACATAACGTGCCCATATTTCGGTGTAACCGCTAAATGAAATTGAACGCGTTTTTTCTTCATTAAGATATTTTGTAAGTGTTGGGTTTCCAAAATCATTCTTTTTTTGGGCGCTTACTGTGTTTACTAACCCTATTAAAAGGGTAAAATAGATTCCAATTTTTAAATAATCTTTTTTCATTTGTAACTAAAATTTACATTTTGTGTGGTAGTGATCACTACTTTGTTTTTGATGAGACAAATGTAGATTCAGCGTAGTCTTTGAGTCATTAGAAAACTATTAGAAAGATTTTAGAATGTTATTAGAAAATAGTTGTTTTTGAATTTATAGTTTTGATTATCAGTTGTTTTTGTTGTATAACTGATTTTTGATGAGAAGAAGTACTTGTTAGAAAGAGAAAATATTGTCGTAAATTTGGTGTTGATTTTAAAATGAAACAGATACAAATGAAGATTTTAATAGTGGAGGATAACAGCAGGGTTTCTGCCTTGCTTAAAAGAGGATTAGAAAGTCAGGGGTATCAAGTATATATTGCAGAAGAGGCAGAGGAAGGACTTATTCTTTTACAAAAAATAGATTTCGAATTAATTATTACAGACATCATGCTGGCAGGAATGGATGGTATTGCTTTCTGCAAAAAGATACGCCACTCCGGAAAAAAGATTCCGATAATTATGCTGACAGCTTTGGGAAGTATTGATGAAAAAATTGAAGGTTTTGATGCCGGAGCCGACGATTATCTGGTAAAGCCTTTTGAAATTAGGGAACTCTACGCAAGAGTAAAAGCTTTATTACATCGTAAAAGTGATTTGAAAAATCCTCAGGAAGAAAGCGCTCAATTAATCTATAATGATCTTGTTATAGATAAACGCACAAAAGTTATTTATAGAGACGGCCAGACCATCAATCTTACTCCAAAAGAGTTTAATTTACTTCATTTTATGATGCAGAATCCCGAGAGACTTCTAACTCGTGATGAAATTGCAGATAATGTCTGGGGAAATAATTTTGATACAGGAACCAATTACATAGATGTTTATATTGCCTATTTAAGGAAAAAAATTGACAAAGGTTTTGAGCAGAAACTCATTCATACCAAAGTTGGCATGGGATTTATCTTAAGCAGTAAAATATGAAATTAGTTACCCGTACAGCGTTTGCTTATGCTATTCTAACGGCCTTTATACTTTTGGTTTTTGCCTATAGTGTATATTTTGTTTCTGAAAAAAATAGAAAAGAGGAGTTTTTTGATCGTCTTGATTATAAAATAATCTGGCGCGCAGAGTTTATATTTGATGCCCAAATCGATAAAGACCTTATCAAATTTCTGCACACCAAAAATAAGAAAGTGCTTAATGAAGCTGATATCAGTGTTTACGACAGTAATTTTGATCTTTATTTTTCAGATAATATACCTCCGCTTGGAAACAGGAATATTCTACAAGCAATAAAAAAGAAACATTCGCTTAATTGGTCAGACGATAAATACCAGTATCGAGGCATATCGTATATAGATAACAATAAAGAGTATTACATAGTCGGTCGAGCTATAGATGTGACAGGTTTGAACCACATAAGTGCTTTTAAAGAAAATGTAATCTATGTTTATTTTATCTCAATTGTTTTAATTTTTATAATTGGCTTTGGCTTTTCATATTATACCCTTAAGCCTTTAAAAGATATTATTTTTCAGATTAAAGACATATCAGAACACAATCTCAACAAACGGGTAGTGGTTCCAAAAGCAAAAGATGAGCTTTATGAACTTACACAGACTTTTAATGATGTATTTAACCGATTAGAAAAATCATTTAATAACCATAGAAATTTTGTTACCACCATATCGCATGAATTTCGTACGCCGCTTTCTATTTTGATAGCCGAAATAGAACTTGGAAAAGAATTAAATACCACAATTGACGACTATAAAATATCATTAGACAATGCTTTGGAAGAAGCAAATCACGTATCTCAACTTTCTGCAGCTCTTCTTGATTTTGCAAGGGCCAATTATGATATATCTCAAGTAAAAATGTCTAATTTTCGTGTAGATGAAGTTTTGGCAGATGCTAAATTAAATCTCTTAAACAAAAAAGAGGCAAAATATAAGATAGGGATAAGTTATAAGAATCTTGATAATGAGGATGCCAGCAATTTTTATTATCTCGGAAATCCATATTTACTTCAGATGGCTTTTTCCAATATAATGGAAAATGCCTGTAAATATTCTGAAGATCATTCATGTCATGTAGATATAAATGCTTTTTCAAATAAGATTATCCTAACATTTACAGACAATGGCATCGGAATTCCTGAAGAAGATCTGGATCATATTTTTGATTTATTTTACAGAGGAAAAAATAAAAATTTCGAAGTTGGTCATGGCATAGGATTATCTGTTGTTAAACAAATTATTAGTCTTCATAATGGTGTAATTGTTGTCAACTCTACAATTGGCAAGGGGACAAGTTTTGTAATTACACTCGATAAATAGTTTATACAAACTGCAAGTATTTTATACCTTAAAAAATTACCATTCTAATATTACTTTTCCTTCCATAGATTGGTGGACTTTTACTGCATCTTTATAAGAGAAAGTGTTGTAAATAACAGGTTTGAACTTTTATTTTCTTAGGTTAAAGAAACGTAATTATAGACTCATCAGTTCCCATTATTACTTTGGATGCCAAGCTAATAAACAAGCCATGAGCTACAATTCCTTCAATTTTTTTTAATTGCTCTGCCAGAAAAATGGGATTTTCTATAAGTCCAAAGTCACAATCAATAATGTAATTTCCTTGTTCGGTAATAAAATAGTCATTTAAATGTAGTCTGATTTCACCGATTCCGTTTAAGAATTTGATTTGGTTTAAAACGTAATTAGAAGCAAAAGGAACAACTTCAATTGGCAATTTGAATTTTCCAAGAAGATCTACTTTTTTAGACGAATCGGCAATTATAATCAGTTCTTTGGTTAATGCCGCTACAATCTTTTCTTTGAATAAGGCGCCACCGCCACCTTTAATTAGAATTAAATTAGTGCTGAATTCATCAGCACCATCAATTGTTATGTCGATGGAATCAATTGAGTTAATCTCTACCAAAGGTATATTCAAAGACTGGGCAAGTTTTTCTGTTTGGCCAGATGTTGCAACAGCTTGAATCTGCAGACCATTTTTTACCATTTTTCCGATTTCTCTTATTGCATAAACAGCTGTAGAGCCAGTTCCCAGACCAATAATTTGATTGTTCTTAATGAACTTTACAGCTTCCTTTGCCGCAAGTTTTTTTTCCAAATCTAAATCTTTATTCATTTTATTGCTGTTTTAAAAGTGCCATACTTACCAAATATAAAGACTAAAGGCATTCAAAAGTTAAAATTCAAGAAGAAAGATTTCGCGAAATAAGTTAAATAAGCTATCAAGTCTAGTTTTACATTTTTGCGTATATAATGGCTATCGCATAAATTATAAGTAAATTTGTTTGACAAAATTCATATCCAATGTTCGAAATTCTGATTTCTCATCTTGAAAATAAAGTCACCCTTACAACTGCAGAAAAGGAAATTGTTAAATCGTTTTTCGAAATAAAAAAACTGAAACGCAAAGAGTTTTTTTTAAGGGAAGGTGATTATTGCGAATATCTTTCTTTTGTTTCTCAAGGCATTTTAAAATCTTTTACAGTAGATGAAAAAGGGATTGAACATATCACATTATTTGCGATGGAAGGCTGGTGGATTTCTGATTTCAACAGTTTTTTGAATGGCGAAAAAAGCATTTTAAATATCAGCGCTATCGAACCCGCAGAAGTGCTGCTTATTTCCTTAAAAAAATACGAAGAAATGATTGCAAGCGTGCCTGTGATGAACCAATATTTCAGAATTCTTTATCAGAACAGTTTAGTTACAAAAGACCATCGCCTTATGGTTTTCAACAGTTTTACTGCTGAAGAAAAGTATGTTCATTTTGCAAATGCCAATCCAGAAATAATTAAAAGAGTTTCACATAATCTGATTGCCTCATACTTGGGTTTGGCGCCGGAGACTGTAAGTAGAATTAGAAAAAGAATAGCGAATAGAAAATAGTCCAACTAGAAACTAATGATCTAGGTCAACTGTTAGCGCGACAATGCTTCTCTACTTTTGTAAAATAAATATTCACAATATGAAAAAGATAGCACTTGTTGTAGGCGCAACCGGAATAACCGGAAGCAACCTCGCAGAAGAATTAATAGCACAAGGTTTTACTACTTACGGATTATCAAGAAATCCAAATGATGAGATAGTAGGTTTAATTCCAGTAAAAGCCGATTTACTTGATGTGGAAAATTTGACAAATGCTTTAGAGCAGATCGCACCAACCCATGTTTATTTTACTACTTGGATGCGGAACGATACTGAAGCGGAAAATATCCGTGTGAACTCTTTGATGGTTCGCAATTTACTGGATGTGTTGTCACCAAAAAAATCTATTCAGCACGTGGCTTTGGTTACTGGGCTAAAGCATTATCTCGGTCCGTTTGATGCTTACGCCAATAGCGGAACATTACCCGAAACACCAGTTAGAGAAGAGCATCCAAGATTATCTTTTCCTAATTTTTATTATGCACAGGAAGATGAAGTTTATGCCGCCGCAGATAGAGAAGGCTTTAGCTGGAGTATTCACCGTCCGCATACCGTAATTGGTTATGCTGTTGGCAACCAGATGAATATGGGGACAACGCTGGCAGTTTATGCAGCTATCTGCAAAGAAACAGGAAGAAAGTTTATCTGGCCGGGATCAGCAGAGCAATGGAACGGTCTATCAGATGTTGCAGATGCTAAAATTGTAGCCAAACAATTGGTTTGGGCTTCTATAACTGATGCAACGAAAAATAAGGCGTATAATATTGTTAACGGAGATGTTTTTCGTTGGAAATGGCTGTGGCAGAGAATTGCGAATTGGTTTGGAGTGGAGGCAGTAGGTTTTAATGATGAAATAAAACCATTGGAAGACGAAATGAAAAACGACCAGAAGATCTGGAAAGCCATTGCTGAAAAATATCAATTAAAAGAGCAAAATCTAAGCAGGCTTGCATCTGCTTGGCACACAGACCTCGATTTAGGCAGACCTCTGGAAGTTATGACAGATATGACCAACAGTAGAAATGCAGGTTTTACAGAATTTCAAAATACAGAGGAAAATTTCATCCAGCTGTTTGAAAAATTAAGAACAGAAAAAATTATACCATAGTAAAATAAAAAGCGAAGCCGAAAAGCTTTGCTTTTTTTATTTCCATTCAATGCATAATTATGGCAGTAAAGAAATAAATCAATTTTTAAAGTCTGTGGAAAAATGAATTATTTAATTGCTTTTAATTTTGAAAGAAGATAGTCTTCGATTCTATTTAAAGTTTAAACAACTTCTTATATAAATTCGGTTAGTGTAAATAATCTTATACCTTTGAAATGTTAAATACTATTAATGGAGAAACTGAGAAAACATATAGAAGAAATTATTTCCATTACAGATGAAGAGTTCGAATCCATCAAGCCTTTTTTTACAATACGAAGAGTATTAAAAAATCAATATCTTATACAGCAGGGTGACGACGCAAAATATGAATATATCATAATGAGCGGTATTTTCAGAGTTTTTTATCTGGATCAAGACGGAAAGGAACATATTGTACAATTTGCCACAGAAAATTGGTGGATGTCTGATTATATTGCCTATTTCAATCAGAAACCAGCAGACATGTATGTGGTATGTATGGAGCCCGGAGAGGTTTTGTGCTTGACGCTTGAGGGCAGAGAAAAACTCTCTGTTACGCTTCATAAAATGGAGCACTTTTTTAGAGTAAAATTGACCAAAGGATATATGGCGCTTCAACAACGAGTAATTTCATTACTTTCTAATAATCCGCAGCAGCGCTATAAAGAATTTGCAGCACTTTATCCAAATCTCATGCAGAAGATCCCCAAAAAATATATAGCAGAATATCTCGGGGTAAGCCGTGAAACCCTGAGCAGGCTTTACTCCAACAATAAATAACATAGCTGATAATTCTAAAAGTGTGACTCTCGTCACACTTTTTTTGTGACTTAGCTCCTCGCATTGAGGAGTAGAGCTGGCATAAATTTGCCCTATAAATAATTCATAACAACCTAAAAAAATACAGCAATGAAAAAAATTATGATTCTATCGATGGCAGTTGCCTTTTTATCTTCTTATAGTCAGACTAAAAAAGAAGACACAACAATAAAACAAAAAACAACACTTAAAAACGAAAACAAAATGAACAAGAAAATTTTAATTATCGTATCGAATGCCAATGCAATTGGACCAAATAATAGAAGAACAGGAACATTTCTTCCTGAAGTAGCACATCCTTATACTGAATTTGCAAAAGCAGACTATCAGATAGATTTTGCAAGTTTAACTGGAGATACACCTTACCTAGACGCTCTTAATCTTGCAAACGATCCTGATAACCTTGCTTTTCTAACCGGAAAAGGATGGGAAGCGATGCAGAAAGCGGTTAAATTATCAACAGTTGACGTTAGCAGATATGATGCAGTCTTTGTTCCCGGAGGATTAGCGCCAATGGTAGATATGCCGGAAAATGAACTGCTAAAAAAAGTAATCAAAGAAACTTACGAAAGAAATGCTGTTGTAGGAGCAGTGTGTCACGGTCCAGTATCTCTGTTAAATGTAAAATTAAGCAACGGATCTTATCTGGTAAACGGTAAAAACATTACCTCTTTTACAGACGAGGAAGAAAAAGGTTACGCTATTGCAGATGTACCTTTCTTATTGGAAACTGCATTAACCAAACAAGGAGCTAAATTTCACGCCGCTGCAGTATGGTCAGCGCACAGCATCGCAGATGGCAATCTGGTGACAGGACAAAATCCTGCTTCTGCAAAAGGAGTTGCTGAAAAAATGATCGTCATTTTAGAATCTTCTAAAAAATAATCTTCGTAAATTATATTGGCCTTTCAAACATAAAAAAGGCCAATATAATTTCATAATTAAAACACATATTAATTATAATAAAAATCAAAATGGAAAATCAAAAACCAATTCATGTCTTCGCTACGTGGAAAGTTAAAGCAGGTCAGCTTGAGAATGTTTTAGACATATTAAAAACAGTGCATAACGAAAGCATCAAAGAAAATGGGAACCTGTTTTATAACGTTCATCAAAGTACGACTGATGCCAATACAATTTTATTATTTGAAGGATATATAAATGAAGATGCTGTGGCAGAACACAGGGAATCATCCTATTTTCAGGCTTTGGTGTTAGGGCAGATTGTTCCTTTATTAGAAAGCCGGGAGATTGTTTTAGCCACTCCAATAGCTTTTTTATAAAATAAAAAAATGTTGATTTTATATCAGATCAATTCGAAGGAGGTTTTTGCAGATCGCAAAAGCTAAGGCAGAAATTGGAATAGCTATGATTATCGCAATTGTCGATGAAAGGGCAAACCTATTTTTTATAGAATGAATGAAGAATTGCTAGACTGCGCACATATTTGAAATCGACTCAGCACAAATTGGAAAGTTATCACAGCCCCTTGGTTCTTATCACATTTAGCATTCTGTGCAGGAATTTTAATGATTAGGGAATAGTTATTATTCGCAATTTGATTAAATTTAGGGAACAAATGTTGAAATGTAAAATTAAGATCAGTAAAAACATTTCTTTAAACAATAATCTATTACGTACATACTTATGGAAAATACGACTAAAATAATATTCCCATACGATCAAAGCCTTGTAAAGGAATTACCATTGACTAATAAAAGTGATATTGAAAAAATATTAAGTACTGCTCAGGACTTATTCAACGATCAGTCTAATTGGATTCCTGCTTTTAAAAGAATTGAAATATTAGAAAAGGCAGCTTCAATAATGAATGACCGGAGCGAGGAACTGATACATTTAGCCATAAGCGAAGGAGGAAAACCTTATAAAGATTCAAAAGCTGAAATACTACGAGCCATCAAAGGAGTAAAATTAGCAGCCGAACATATATCACAAACAAAAGGAGAGCAAATCCCAATGGGACTTACAGAAGCTTCCTTAAATAGAATTGCGTTTACAACAAAAGAACCTATAGGTATTGTTGTGGCTGTCAGCGCCTTCAATCACCCATTAAATTTAGCAGTTCATCAAATTGCTACAGCAGTTGCGGCAGGTTGTCCGGTAATATTTAAACCCTCAAGCAATACGCCTTTATCAGGGATTGAACTTGTCGCTATTTTAAAAGACGCCGGTTTGCCAGAAGGCTGGGTGCAAGTGATTTTGTGTGATAATGAAACCGCAGAACTGCTGGTTACTGATTCGAGAGTTAATTTTCTAACTTTTATTGGTTCTGCCAAGGTTGGCTGGTCTCTAAAAAGCAAATTGTCTCCAGGAACACGCGCTGCATTAGAACATGGGGGCGCAGCTCCTGTGATTGTGGAAAGTGATGCCGATTTTAAAGAAATGATTCCAGATTTGGTAAAAGGCGGCTTTTATCATGCAGGCCAGGTTTGCGTTTCGGTTCAGAAGGTTTATGTAAATCAGCAAATTGTAGAGCGTTTTGTGGAGCAGTTTTCTCAGGCGACCAATAAATTAATTGTCGGAAATCCGTTTGATACAGCAACAGATGTAGGCTCACTTATAACCCCAAAAGAGGTTAATCGTGTTGAAGAATGGGTCAACGAGGCAGTTGAAGAGGGTGCTAAATTAATTGCAGGAGGAAAACGTATTTCTGATACCACCTTTCAGCCGACAATTTTATTTGATCCATCAGAAAATTCTAAAGTTTCTACTAATGAAATTTTCGGACCTGTGGTTTGTATTTATCCCTTCACAGATAGGGAAGAAGCAATAAAAAAAGCAAACGCTTTAGATGTTCATTTTCAGGCCGCTGTTTTTACAAAAAATATAGATGTGGCATTTGATACAGTTAAAAAACTTAATGCTACAGCGGTTATGGTGAATGACAACACCGCTTTTAGAGTGGATTGGATGCCTTTTGGCGGAAGAGATGCATCGGGTCTTGGAATGGGCGGCATATCGTATACTATAAATGAAATGACTAGAGAAAAATTGATGGTAGTTAAAAGCGGATTACTCTAAATTTGAAAGATATAAAAGAGCGGTAGAATAAAAACTGCTGTTCTTGTCATAACTAGTCTGCGGGATAATGATTTATAAAAAATGACAATAAACCACACAAAGCTGCCAAATTTGGGTAGCTTTGTGTGGTTTGTCACAAATAGCACATTGGTTGCAGCCATTGTTGAGTTTATAACTTCATGACAAATAAAAATTACATAATTTAGCATTAATATGAATAGTAACGAAGAAATACTGAGTGGCAGAATACCAGTTCCTGATGAATTTCAAGAGGTGTTTTCACATTTTTATTTTGCTGAAAATTATTCAACTGCAACCATTACCAAAACGTTGATACCGTCATACCAAACCATTATGATCTTCAGTTTTGGGGTAAATGCATATATCCATTCTGATTCTATTGAAAAAATTGAAGTAGACAAATGTATTGTATTGGGGCCCATTAAAAAAGCCTTCGATTATTCGCTTCCCGCCTCAAACAAGATTTTGGTTGCCAATTTTAAAGATGATGCATTTTATCGTTTTTTTGGAGCTGCTGCCATAGCGGAACATCTGCCTATTGATCCCAATTCGCTGCTGGATGAGAACTGTTTTACAGTCTTGTGGCATAAGCTTGATGAACTTAACGATAAAGAAAAACAAGTGAACTATATCTTGGAATTCTGCAGACCATATCTGAGAGCGCGCAATGCTATTGCAGAACAGCTAATAGACCTCAAGGATACATCATACAATCCAATAAAAAAAGTTGCTGAGGACGAAAATCAGAGTGAGCGCACTATACAGCTCAACCACAAAAAGCATTTGGGCTATTCTGCCAAAGAGATAAGCCGCTACCAACGTTTTCTGAAAGCCATTAAGATGATACAAAATATCGCAAGCAAGGCAACTAAAGACGATTGGTTCGAAATTATTGATCAATGCGGTTATTATGACCAGAGCCAATTGATCAACGATTTCAAGCATTATTTAAATTTAAGCCCTACCAAATACCTTAAATTACAGCGCAGTATCTGCAACCCCATAAGCTAGCTTTCGTTTTCTTCCAATTTTTCCCGATTTCTGCGATTTAAATTTGTCCTATCAATTTAAAATAACAGAAAGATGAAACATTTAATTATTTACGCGCACCCAAATCCTTACAGCCTAAATGCACAATTCAAAAATGCATTGGCGAAGCACCTTCATGATAATGAAGTAATCGTAGAGACTTAAACGAACTTAATTTTAATCCCGTGCTATCACTAGAAGATATGGCGGGCCAGAGAAAGGGAGAAGTTGCAGACGATGTTAAACTAGAGCAAGAGTTTATTACTTGGGCAGATTGTATCACATTTATTTATCCTATCTGGTGGACCGGCTTACCTGCGATTATGAAAGGTTATGTTGACCGTGTTTTTAGCTATGGATTTGCCTATCGTTATGATCAGGGAATACAAAAGGGACTGCTAACAGGAAAAAAAGCAGTAATCATCAATACACATGGTAAATCACACGACGAGTACAACGCAATAGGTATGGACAAAGCGTTGGAATTGACTTCTGATAAAGGCATTTATACGTATTGTGGGTTTGAAATAAAAAAGCATTTCTTTTTTGACCGAGCAGATCGTGTGACACCAGAAATAGCTGAAAAATGGATTGATGAGATAGTGTCTGTATATTGAACAACTTAAAAAAAGCAGGTTATGTACACAGCAACTGACTCAGAAGAAATGTTAAGAAGATATAGGATTGAAGCCGAAAAGGTTAAGATCGAACAAGGAATCATTTTAATTCCTGATGTGAGTGGTTTTACCAATTTTGTATCAAGTATATGCATAGAAGCGGGCAGATATATTATGCGTGAACTGCTTATGTCGATAATACAGAGCAATACGTTGGGTCTTGAAATTTCAGAAGTAGAGGGCGATGCGGTCCTGTTTTACAAGTTTTGCAATAATCCAACAATTGAGCAGATTATCACACAATATGAGTTGATGTTAAAGAACTTTAGAGAAAAAGTTGAGCTCATTGAAGAACTAATTGAGAGAAAGCTGGATGTATCATTAAAACTCATTGCCCATTATGGAAGCTTTACGCAATATACTATAGGCAGTTTTAGCAAACTTTATGGAGATGCCGTAGTACAATCACACGCGTTATTGAAAAACACTATCCAAAGCGATACTTACTTGTTACTTACAAAAGAATTATTGCAATTTTCTAAGGATTATCAAGTTATGAAATACGCAAGAACTTATAATTATATAGATTATAAAAGAAATTAATGACTTAATTGGATTCCCAAATTAATCATCATGACAGCTATCACTAATGCTAAAATGATGCAAACCGATTAAACAATTTAAAACAAAAATAAAATGAAAAAATTAACTTATAGCGTTGTGCTTTTATTAGTTGCGACTGCTTTGACTATAGCAGGCCTAGAAATGTTTACCTCATACAGTGATTCAAAGTCGATCAATAAAGATGCTCCTGTCCAGACGACAAAAAGCATTATTATTAAGGCCTCACCGAAAAAAATATTTTCAATCATGAGCAGAATCGATCAATGGTCGCAATGGCACACAGATGTTGAGTCACCGAAGCTCAATGGAGCGTTTGAGCCTGGATCAACTTTCGATTGGAAATCAGGAGGGCTAAACATCCATTCAACTTTACATACCGTTGTACCTAATAGAAAAATTGGGTGGTCGGGTAAAGCATTCGGTGCTTTTGCCATTCACAACTGGACTTTTATAGAAAAGAATGGTTATACAGAAGTACATGTCGAAGAAAGCATGGAGGGATGGCTGGTTAAGCTGTTTCGCAGAAAATTTCAATCAGGACTCGAACAGTCACTGGATACATGGCTTTTAAACTTAAAGAAAGAATCTGAAAAACAATAAAATAATCATCAATTAAATTAATTTAGAAAATGGAACAGTTAATAAAAAAAGAATTCGACAAATCAGTCTACAATCCAGTAGTATTCAAAAGCTATAAAATGATTAAAAAGGGAATCAAATACAGCTTTTATATTCTCCTCATTTACTTTGCATATGAGGGTTTTATGGGATGGGATTAAACAATGGAAAGGGGCATTTTGCCCCTTATTTTTTTACAATCTCATACTTAAAGTCAAAGGCAATTTTTAAAATTCTTCTAAACTTTTTGGGACAAAATGATAGTAAGTCCATATTCAATATGCCATGATTTTGCGTCAAGGTGAAAGAATTTGTGTGATTTAAAATCAATTAATTTCTTTTTTCATAACAGTTACCTTATTTATTTTTTCATTGTTTATTTCAAAAATAATTACCTGTTCCATCTTTTCACTACTTCCATTACGTCCATAAATATATTCCCGAACAATAACCTTATTATCAAAAGTTATACTGTTTAATATCTCAGCTCGAAGATTTGGAGAATTCAAGAATAGTTCAGCGTACATTTTTCGACAATCCTTTATACCTTCGATAATTGTTTTGTTATCTAAAAAATCAACTATTTTGATTTCCTCACTAAAAACAGTCATCATACTTTCGATGTCCCTATTGTCGTAAGCAAGCATTTGTTTTTCTACAACTTGTTCTATTGTCATTTTATTTATCTATTAATTTTAACTTTATGATGTTTCATTCCAAATTTAATTAGTGCAATTCAATGCTAGATTTTCTTTCGGATGTCAGTTTCTTTTAAAACAGCAAATCCAAGAGAGTAGATTCCAGTTAAAAGTCTGTATCATGTAATTCAGCCCACGTGCTCAAGACCCCATTTGTAAAGTTCATCTATAATGGGTTCTAATTTCCTACCCTTTGGGGTAAGTGTGTATTCAACTGTAGGAGGAACGGTTGCAAAAACCTGCCGGATGACAATCTGGTTTGCTTCCATGTTCTTTAGTTCCTTAACCAGCATCCTTGTGTTAATGCCGGGTATAAGCCGCTCCAATTCGCTAAAGCGTTTGGTTCCTGGAAATAAAGCGTAAATGATCGACATGGACCATTTTCCTCCAATTACGTCCAAAATTTCTTGAAGTGCACAACGGCTGTCATTTTTTTTTATTTTTTTTTCTTCCATCATCGTCTGCTATCGTTTAATGCTTTACTTTCTGTTATTACTGTACATAGATGTAACTACTTTCAAAAGTAAAGTATTGTGTTTTACTTTGCAATTCATTTTAAATAAAAATTATGGATTCTACTTTCAAAGGACAGGTGGTTTTAGTAACCGGAGGAACAAAAGGTATTGGAAAAGCTATTGCTGATAAGCTAAAAAATAAAGGGGCTGAGGTAATAGTTGCCGCACGTAATATTCCGGAAACAGGCGCAGAAGGATATTACTTTATAGCAGCAGATCTCGCGCTGCCACAAGGCGCTGAGGTGATTGCTAAAGAAATTATTGAAAGATACGGCAGGATAGATATCATTGTCAATAATGCAGGTGCAAATTTAGCGCCCGGAGGAGGCTATTCCACACTTTCGGATGATGACTGGAACAACGACTGGCAATTGAACTTTATGTCGGCAGTCCGCATTAATAAAGCATTATTGCCGCTAATGATCGAGAAGAAGAGTGGCACAATCATTAATATTTCAACTGGGGCAGCCAAACAGCCTATCTGGGATATGACTATGTCCTATTCATCAGCTAAAGCAGCTCTAAATGCATACAGTAAAGCGCTGGCAGACGAGTTAGGCCCTTTAGGAATTCGTGTAAATGTAGTTTCTCCAGGGCTTGTCAAAACAACCTTGATGCTGGATTTTATTGAAAATATATCGGTGGCTTCAGGGACTGCTTTTGATGACACCTTTAATGCTATACTGGATAAAGTGGGTGTTCCGTTAAAAAGAATGGCAGAACCCGCAGAAGTTGCAGATGTTGTAGCATTTCTTGCCTCTTCAGAAGCAAGATACATAACAGGCGCAAATTATTCTGTTGATGGTGGTGCTTCGCCAACAGTCTAAATAAGTATTTTTAGGTCTTTAGTATAGTTGAAACTAAGTTCGCTGACCGTAAGCATCACACGCTTTCAATTTTTCAAAGTACAACTGCACATTAAAAAGTCTGAGAACTTTAAAGTTCTCAGGCTTTTATAGATGCACTTTTAACCTTTTAAGAAGTGTCCTTAAAATGAATGTGAAAGGCTTATTGTCATACGGGCGCCATTTTCTTTAACATAGCTCATGTTATTTACCTGCCATTGTGAAATCACAGAGAAATAATCTTTGTTGAAGAGATTTTCCACTCCAAGACGAAGGGTCGTCTTTTCCTTGAATACATAACTTGATGAAAAGTTGAATGTCGTGAAGGCTTTGATAGGTCCTGTGCCATAAGTATAGGCTCCATTTACTGGCTTAAATCTATCCCTTCCTGAAGTATTTATCATCTGCACGAACAGAGACCAGTTTTCTAGAGGTCTGTAAGATGCAAAGGCTGTCAATTTTGGCGGATTGATGCGGTCTCCTCCAAGATAAACTTCACCAGAAGCAGTTTCGCGCTTTCCTTCAGTATAAGAGTAATTTGCTCCAAGATCAAATTTAGAATCAAATCGGTATTTTGCACCGATTTCAAAACCGTAGATTTTTTCAGGAGATCTCGAGATCTGAGGCTTTCCATCCACATAAACATAAGAAGCTCCTAATTTTGATGTACTGTAATAAACCGCTCCTTCATAAAATAAATCTGAAACTGCCCCTGAGAACCCCATTTCATAATTATTGGCAACTACGGCTTTGATTGAAGTGTTGCTTACTGTATTTTCGTTAGCTTGGCGAAGCACAAGACCTAAATCTGCTACGCTAAAACTCTGCGAGAAGCTTACAAAAGGTTTAAATGCATTCCATTTCGAATAACGAAGACCTGCGTTAAACATTAGAGTGTTGAAATCAAGGCTGCCACCATTTACATTAACGCCGCCTCCAAAATAAGTTCCTGTCACATAATTTCGGATGGCGATAGTGGTATAGTCGGGCACATTGATATGTACGTTTTCAAGTCTTAATCCAGTCTTTAGCACCAAATTAGGTCCGAACATATTTTTGATCTGGAAATACGGTGCTAAGTTTGACATTTTCATCTCAGGGATTACAAGCCTGTTGTCTGTTAGATGAGTGTTTGTGACATCAGAAAGTATGTCAAGGCCATAGGTTATATTTCCGTTTATAAGGCTGCTTACTTCATATGGGCTGTTCATATTCAGACGAAACCCAAATTTTTTACTCTGGGTGGCAGGCTGTCCATTGTTTTCAAAAAAGTCACTGTAATTGATAACGGTCAGGTAATCCTGAAAATATAATATAGCGCTCAGATCTGTATGGCCTATAATATTATTTCCTGTATATGTCAAGCTTGCGTTGTGGTTGTAGGGAGTTCCTTCGTTTTCGCCGGGCCTGGCGCCTTTTATTCCAATTGTAGGTCTGTCGAAGTTTCCGTAAACTCCTGCCTGCGCAATATAGTCAGTCTGCTGAGTGCTTTTGTAAAAGTTGTACATTGCCTCCAAACGGTTGTTTTTATTAAAGTCATAACCCAATTTGGCAAACGCATTGATGTTTCTCAGATCATTCATTCCGTAGTCAGGAGAGAGAGCACGTCCTTTGGCGTCGCGGTAAAGTCCTGTCTCTTCATAACGGCCGCTGACCACATAATCAAATTTGTCCATCTTGCCACTGAAAAGCTGTGAAATGAAAAAACCTGCTGTTTCTTTGGGCTTTATAAGAGAAAAAGCGCTTCCCGCTTCAGTGGTTCCGCTGAATGCTTTTTTCGGATCTGCCTTTTTGGTGATGTAATTGATAAGTCCACCATCGGCACCGTTTCCGTATATGGCAGTGGCTCCTTTTATGACTTCGACACGGTCTAGCGCGCCCGGATCTAGAGAGCGTATGTCTTTTGCGCCATCTCTAAGAGGGGTAGACTGTGGGATTCCGTCAATCATAATCAGAACGCGACGGCCTCTAAGGGTCTGTCCTAGATTAGAAGTTCTGTTGGTGCTGAATCCAAGCCCTGGCACCGAGGCTCCAAGAATATCACTCATATTTGAGCTTATGCTCAGCTGCTGCTGGATCTGTTTTTTGGAAAGCAATGTTACTGAGGAGGGGACTTGATCAAGACTTTCGGCTTGTCTTGATGCTGATATCACAACCTCATTAAGTTCATTATCTTTTGATTTGTCCTTAATTGTGTCCTGTGTAGTTTCTGGCCAATAAACTTCTTTTTTTTTAAGGTTTTGTGCGGATAACGAGCTTGCTGCCAAAATCAACAGCATTATAGGAGTATAAAATTTCATAATAACTTATTTAGACTTAATTAAGATAAAAGCAAAAATATTAAATTAGTGTTACTCGTACAATTAAAAAAAAGCTGTTGTACAGTAGTAGAGTATTTATTTACTCACATACTATTTTTAAGATGTTGGAATTCAGTTTTATGTGTATCTTATAACTTAATTCTGAATTTTGTTGAATTGAAATCTTAAGATAATCTTAAGAAAGAAGATCTTTTTTTCTCTTATGGATTCCCAAAAGATGGGCAAATTATCATGTAAATCGATAGAACCCATAGTTTACAATTAATTTTTATATTTGATTATTAAATTGATTAAAAATGAGTGAAAAAACAAAACCATACGCCTTAATAACTGGCGCCAGCAAAGGAATTGGGAAATCTATTGCTTATGAATTTGCTAGGCAGGGATATCCAATTTTACTTCTTGCAAGAAGTGAAGAAGAATTAAAAACACTGTCTAATGATCTTCAAGAAAAATACCTCATCAATGTTCTTGCTTTACCGATTGATCTTTCTGTAGATGGCGCATCCCTAAAAGTAGCCGATTGGATAAAAGCAAATAGCTATCGAGTTGGTTTTTTGATTAATAATGCTGGTTATGGCGTTTGGGGTGATTTTAGCCAGTCATCATTAAACGATCAGCTGGGTATGATGCAGCTTAACATGAATGTAATAGTAGAACTATCGCATTTTTTAAAACCTACACTTTCAAAAGAAAAACAAGCCTACATTTTAAATATTTGCAGTACTGCGGCATATCAGGCTGTGCCTACATTAGCAGTATATGCTGCTACAAAGGCTTTTGTTTTATCATTTACCCGTGCGCTACGTTTCGAATTGTCACAAACTTCGATTTCGGTGACCTGTTTTAGTCCAGGTCCTGTTGATACTGGTTTTGCTTCGAGAGCTGGTTTGGACAGTCTTGGGAAAATGGCTCAAAAGTTTAATATGCAACCTGATGAAGTGGCAAAAATGGCAGTAAAAGCGATGTTCAACAAAAAATCTGAAGTTATTCCGGGTTTTACAAATATCATTTCAGTTTACGCCAATCGTCTATTACCAAAGGCTTTCATTGAAAAAATGGCAGCCGGGATTTATAAGGTTTAATATTTTTTTCCTTAAAAAGATTAATATAGCCAAAATTGGCTAATAAAGAGTAACTTACAATAGTGAAAAACTTTATCGGTAACGATTTAGTAATGGTGCACACTGCGCTTACTTTCATTGAATTACCTTGTAAATCATAATTGCAAATTTAATAAATAAAAGGGTAAAGTCTATAAGGCTTTACCCTTTTTGCACACAATATTCAAAAAAATCTTTCCCAATATGGGGAAACCTGTGGTGTTGGTTTCAATATTATTTCCAAATTTTGGCATACCAAGAACTAGATGAGTTCTGAATAAAATTCTGCAAACTTTAAAAACATCTATGCTATGGAAATTATATTGAGTAAAATATTATCAGAAATTCGGCATAAGGAGGACAAAATTTCTTCTCAAATGATACGGTCATCTGATGAAGCATATCAAATGACTTTGTTTCTAAATGAAATGTTGTGTGCTATTAAAACTGAAGTATTGCAAGTTGGATTTTTAAATGAAGATCAAGAGGTTGATTTCTTTAAGAATGTTAAACCGCAAATCCTTGGAAAACTTATTTATTACAATAAAGTATTTCGGATAGAAACTACCTGTCCCGTGAGTAATGGTAAAATACATCAAAGTTATTATGAAAATGTTTTAAAAAATCTCAAGTTAGAATATAAAGAAAGTATTTGCAATGAAGATTTCTACAGATATTACCGTGCTGGCAGAACCGACCGTGATCACACTTATTTCAGGCTCGGAAAGATTAACTATCACGATGGATTAAAGAGTGGCGTATTTGAAATTGACCTTAGCTTCTCCACATATTACGACAACAAAATAGCACATATTATTGCCAATGAACTACTTTATACTTACACTCTTACCAAAATAAATCCTGAAGAAAATCCCGATACAATATTACAAAATTTAGATGCAAACAAGGATATTTCGTGGACCAATTCTCAAAATGCACTTATCGAACTGATATACGCTCTGTATGCTTCAAATTCCATTGCATACGGAAAAATAGGCATCCGAAAATTAGCTTTGATTTTTCAAGTGCTATTCCGAACTCCCTTAAACGATATTCATCATTCTTTCCACCGAATGAAAACAAGAGCAGGTTCAAGAACTGCATTTTTAGACCAACTCAAAATATCCCTCGAAGAATATATGGATAAAGACCTTTAGCTATATCAAAAATAACCGTTTGAAAGCAGTACCAAAACGTACTGCTTTTTTCTTTGCCCATATCTGCCAATTGGCAAATGCTCTCAAAACTTCATTACAAAATATCCAAAATCCCATAAAAACCTTGTTAAACATGGGTTTTCCCTAATTGTAAAAATTTTAAAAAAACAGCCAAACCAATTGGCAAGGCTTGGCAGACAAACACTGCCACCTTTCACAATTTTGCATAGTGAACTTTAAAAAGCTGTGCAATGAAAATAATAACCATTGAAGAAGAAGCCTGGCAACAGCTCAACAGCCGTATCAATGCCATTGCCGACTATTTGAAAAGACAGGAAGATAAAAGCTATGATGACCTGTGGCTCAATAACCACGAGGTATGTCAATACCTGCACATTAGCGAAAAGACCTTATGGCGTATGCGAACCAAAGGCGAGATCACTTACTCAAAAATTTATGGGCAGTATTTCTACACCATTGGAGCAATTAAAGATATGCTTAATGCCAATGCCATACAGAGCAGTGATGAATTTGTGCAGGAACTTATGGCAAAAGGCAAAAGCTACATCGAAAAAGGCAGAAAGCTAAAGAAAGATAAAAAATAGGTATGAACCCTTAAAAATATCATTATGAATATTGACAGAATGGAATTTTTGGCGTGGATGGAACGCTTAATGGGACGTCTTGATATGCTGGGCGATAATATAGATGAGTTACAAAAGAAACGTAATAGCATAGATGGCGAGGAACTGCTCGATAACCAGGATTTACTTCAGATGCTGAAAATCAGCAACCGTTCCCTGCAACGGTATCGCTCCATCGGCAAACTGCCCTATTACACCATTAGTGGCAAACTTTATTACAAATTGTCTGATGTTCATCAATTCATCAGAGATAGCTTTAACCCACCTTCAACCAGATAACGCCAATAAGTGACAAACACTGCCTTTCAGTGCCAAGTAATGCAATTCAGTGAAGGCTTCCTTTACATTCGGCATTGAATTTTAAAATTTTCAGACTATGAGTGAAGAAACCATAAATAAACAGGAAATGCCCGAACAGTTATCGGACATATTGCTGGTGCTGGATAAAGAAAAAATGAAAATCCAAGCTGTAAAGAGCATAGACGAAAACGGGAAAATGGAAACTGTTGACCCCACGAAGAAAAACCAAAACCAGTTTATGCGTGTGGACAAAAGTGGTGATTTCTTTTCGAACTTCTTCTCCAATTTTTTCAGCCAGCTAAAGAACCCTACCAATTTTTCATTCTTCAAAGTGCCTGCACCTATCGCTGTTGAAAAAGCACAGGAAATGCAAAAGCAGGTTGACAAGCCAACTCCTGAAGGCGAAAAAATAATGAAAGAGCACGAAGTAAAAATAGAACAGCAATCGGATAAGAAACAAGTAAACCAAAATAATATGGCAACAACACAAACAACACAGGAAGCAAGCGAATACCGCTACAAACCAGAACAGATTGATTGGGATACTATGACCAATCTCGGATTAAGCAAGGAATACCTTGAAAAGAGAAACCTACTTGAACCTTTATTGAAAGGTTACAAAACAAATGAACTCTTACCGATTGGTGTCAACCTCGGTGGTACAATTCTTCGTACAGATGCTCGCTTGTCTTTACAACAAGCCGAAGACGGAAAAGTTGTGGTAGGAATACACGGCATCAAAAAAGAACCCAATCTACATTTTGAGTTTTTCGGGCACAAGTTTACAGATGAAGACAAAAAGAATCTGCTCGAAACTGGTAATATGGGGCGTGTGGTAGATTTGAAAAATTCCAAAACTGGCGAACTGATGCCTTCCATTATCAGTATAGACAGACTAACGAATGATGTAATTGCATTGAGGACGGATTTTATAAAAGTTCCAGATGAAATTAAAGGCGTGAAATTGGACGATGCCCAGAAACAAACCTTAATGGAGGGTAAACCGCTAAAGTTAGAGGGTATGATTTCTACCAAAGGAACAGAATTTTCGGCAACAGTACAATTCAATGCAGACAAGCGATATGTTGAGTTTCTGTTTGACCGCAACAATTCTAACAGGCAAACCCAAAGCAATGGACAAACTCAAAACAATCAGCAAAACCAATCTCAGGAAGCTCCAAAAACATTCAGAGGTAAAGAATTGACCGATGATCAACATAATGATTTTAAAGCCGGTCAAACCATCTACATTGATGGATTGAAGGATAAAAAAGGACAACCATATCAAGGTTATATCACTTTCAATAAAGAAAATGGAAAAACCAATTTTGAATTTCCAAATCAATATAAGGAAAGGATAAAACCGACCGAAGCCCATAAAACGCAAACTGCTGTCAATTCGGAAGGCAAAACCAATGAGGCCACCAAGAACATCAAAGAGCCTTTGAAGTCTGGTCAACAAACACCGAAAAATAAACAACAGCAGGAACAACAGGAAAAGCCCAAAGCTCCAGCAAAAACCAGAGGCAAAAAAATATCTTAAAGTATGAAAACAATCATTGCAGAAAAACCAAGCGTAGCAAGGGAAATAGCAGGACTTGTGGGAGCATCTGATAAAAAGGATGGCTACCTTACAGGCGACGGCTAT
>NZ_CAMLIX010000033.1 GCF_946479975.1 uncultured Flavobacterium sp. | reverse complement strand
CAACTGGTTTTCCTTTTTGATCTACCACTTTTCCTGAAATGGTATTTTGTGCAAAAATTAAAGCGGTAAAAAATAAAAAGCTAATGGTAAAAAGTAATTTGGTTTTCATATCATCTTTGGTTTTGATGAGGCAAATATATTTTAACATTAAACGTTAAAAAATATATAATAACTCAATTGTAGAATTTCGAGGATGAGTTGTAAATAACTATAATTTGTATATTAGCTAGCAAAT
This sequence comes from uncultured Flavobacterium sp., assembly GCF_946479975.1. The sequence continues at coordinate 27,702 of NZ_CAMLIX010000033.1, read as the reverse complement.
TCCAAAAAATTACCATTTATGTCAGAAAGTACCAGAATTTCAAATTTATATCAATCCATTTATAATGGAAATCCGTGGCTTGAAGTCAACCTAGCCAACACTTTAGAAAATGTAACGGCTGAACAGGCGTACAGAAAAATAAATCCAAATTTAAATACAATTTGGGAAATTGTGAACCATTTGATTCAATGGAGAAGAAATATTCTAGAACGCATGCAGGGTCAGGTAATCATCACGCCGGATCACAATTATTTTGTTCCTGTTTTAGATCCGTCTGAAGTTGCTTGGGAACAATCGCTTCAAACACTTTCAAAATCGCAAGATTCATGGAATGCTTTTTTTGAAGATTTTGATGATGCCGATTTGGCAAAAATCTACGTTAATAATGGTCACACTTATTATGAACACCTTCACGGTATTATTCAGCATGACGTGTATCATTTAGGGCAGATTGTTATTTTGAAGAAGTTGCTATAAATGAGATAAGATTTATCTATAATATTTCATTTCGAGGAACGAGAAATCGCACGCGGGATTCCACTCAGTACGATAATTTGCTTTACGGAGTTTCTAGTGCGATTTCTCGTTCCTCGAAATGACAAAATAGTGAAGCAGAAAATATAATTAATGAAAACAGAAAAAGAGAAAATGATCTCTGGCGAATATTACAACGCTTTTGATCCTGAATTATTAAAAGGCCGTCGCGCCGCGAAAAATCTTTTACACAGTTTAAATGTAAAAGAATATCGAGTTACCAAAAAGGCAAAAGAAATTCTAAAAGAACTGATTCCGAATGCGGGAGCTGGTTTATATATTGAACCGCCATTTCATTGTGATTATGGTTATAATATTATTTGCGGAGAAAATGTTTATTTTAATGTAAATTGTGTTGTTTTAGATTGTGCGCCTGTGAATATTGGTTCTAATGTATTTATTGCTCCAAATGTTCAAATTTATACTGCCTCGCATCCGCTTGACGCTGAATTGCGAAAAACATTAGAAAATGCTTATCCGGTTACAATTGGTGACGATTGCTGGATTGGCGGAAACTCGGTTATCTGCCCTGGCGTTACAATTGGAAAAGGTTGTGTTATTGGAGCAGGATCTGTAGTTACCAAAGACATTCCAGACAATTCATTGGCTGTTGGAAATCCGGCGAAAGTTATTCGAAAATTAAATCAAGAACCTGAACAAGAAAAATAATGCTTACCCTTAACAAAGTTCACCATATTGCCATTTTATGTTCCGATTACGAAAAATCGAAATATTTCTATACTCAGATTTTAGGTTTAACTATTATCCGAGAAATTTATCGTGAAGAACGCCAGTCTTATAAATTAGATTTGGCTTTGAATGGTTCTTATGTTGTTGAATTATTCTCCTTTCCAAATCCGCCAAAAAGACCTTCAAGACCCGAAGCCGTTGGTTTGCGTCATTTGGCTTTTGAAGTGATTAATTTAGAAGAAACAATTGAATTTTTAAATTCTAAAGAAATTGAATCGGAACCAATTAGAATTGATGAAACTACTGAAAAGCGTTTTACTTTTATTGCTGATCCGGATTTGTTGCCGATTGAGTTTTATGAGAGATAATTAAGTTATTATTTAATCTCGCAAAGTCACAGAGTCGCAAAGTTTTTTAAGTAAATTCTTTGCGACTCTGCGACTTTGCGAGCAATTTCTCTTCAATATTGCTATTAACTATTTTAAAAGATTTTTCCTATTTATATACATTTTAACACAGTAAAATGAAGATTTACTAGAAAAAACGGAATTTCATGCTTAATTTTGTAACCCGCATTAAATAATGCATTTCTACAAATTTATTCGTGATGAACAAAACGGCGCAAATCAAAAAAAATCATCAATTAATCAAACTCCGAAAATTAGTTATTGTTTCTATTTTAATTGGCTTTCTTTCAGCCTTTCTCGGAATTTCACTAAAAAAAATAACAGAATACTACGAAGAAATCTTCTTTCACGAAGTAACAGTTCACCCAATATTCTACATCATATTTCCAGTATTCGGATTATCAGTAATTTATTTCTTGAGGCAATATCTTTTCAAGAAAAAAGAAAATAAAGGAATTAAAGAAGTTTTTGAAAGTACAGCATCAAAATCAAAAAATCTTCCCTCTTATAAAATTCCATCTCACTTCATCAACGGATTATTAACGGTTATTTTTGGAGGTTCTACAGGAATCGAAGTCTCTACCGTTGTCGCTACAGCAACAATTGGTTCGGTTGCACACGAAAAAGAAAATGTTTTTCGTCAATACAAAACCGAATTAATCTGCGCGGGAGTTGCAGCGGGTGTTACAGCACTTTTCAGCAGTCCGATTGCGGGAATTTTATTTGCTTTCGAAGTGATTTCTAGAAAAGTTACTCGTGCTTTTATCATATCAAATGTGATTGCAGTTTCTATCGCATTTGGATTATTAACCATTTTAAAAGAAGAACCATTATTTGCAGTTTCGATTGTAACATGGCATTTAAAAGCGATTCCGTACTTCATTCTTTTAGGAATTTTAGCGGGAATGAATTCAGTTTATTTAACAAAATGTGTATTATTCTTCAAATCACAATTCGGAAAAATCGAAACACATTATTATAAAATCCTGATTGGTTCGGTTGTTTTGAGTGTTTCCTTATTCTTTTTTCCACAATTGTATGGAGAAGGTTATCACGCCATAAAAGGAATTTTTGGAAATGCAGGACAAGCACAATTAACGATAACTTTAGCATTGAGTTTTATTGCAATTTTAATTTTGAAACCTATTGTTACTTCGATTACATTAGCTTCTGGTGGTGACGGAGGTGTTTTTGCACCTAGTTTATTCATCGGCGCATTTTTAGGATTATTATTGGCTTCGATATTAAACAGCTTTTTCCATGTAAATGTAATTCCTGTTAACTTTATGATTATCGGAATGGCAGCAGTTTTGAGTGCGAGTATTCACGCACCTTTTACCGCAATATTTTTAGTATGCGGACTAACAAACGATTACACATTGTTTCTACCAATTCTTGTAGTTTGTTTGATTTCAAAATATACTGCAAAAACAATTTATCCTTACACTGTATACAGTTATTCGCCAAGTTTAATTAAATAAAAATATTGTTTGAGCCACAGATTAACAGATCAAAACAGATTAGTAATCTTTAAAATCAATTTAATGTGTGGCATAAAATACCACAACGAATATTTTAAATACTTATGCCAACAGAAAAAATAAAAAGAAGCTACCGCAAAACACGTTACATTCTTTATAAAGAAACTTTAATTGATTATAAAGAGCATTTTTGGTCGTTTTTAGGATCTTTTGTTGGAATCGGAATTTTGGCTTATCTTGAATCCTCACAATTTACAGGAAGTGATGTCATTTATTTAATTGGCTCTTTTGGAGCTTCAAGTGTTTTGATTTATGGAATTATACAAAGTCCGTTTTCACAACCAAGAAATTTAATTGGAGGCCATCTTATTTCTGCTTTTATAGGTGTCAGTGTAAACAAATTAGTGCCAGATATTGTTTGGATCTCTGCTCCACTTGCTGTTTCTCTTTCTATTATTTTTATGCAGATTACAAAAACATTGCATCCTCCGGGAGGTGCGACAGCTCTAATTGCTGTTACAGGTTCTGCACAAATAAAGACTTTAGGTTATATGTATGTGATTTCTCCGGTTTTAATAGGTGTTTTAATTTTATTTTTTACTGCTTTAATCTTTAATAATATGACGAAAAGCAGAAGTTATCCAAATAATTACCACAAACATTATCATAAGATTAGAAAGAGATTGGCTAAGAGATAGTTTTTTAGTCTATCACATGTCACCCTGAGCGTCCCGAGGCTTCGGGAGAAGGGCGCTCCAATTGGAAAAGGGCTTCGACTTCGCTAAGCCTGACAAACTAATTGAAATCTAGCTAAATAAAATCTTTTCAACAAATCGTAATTCCTAATTCATATTTCGTTTTTTATATTTTACCTTTGACCTCTCAATAAAAACAAAGATTATGGTTTATAAATTTAGAGTAATTCTAGACGCCGAAGAAGATATTTTCAGAGACATCGCTATTCTTGAGGAAGATACACTTGAGGATTTACATAATGCGATCTTCAACGCTTTTGGTTTTGACGGATCAGAAGTTGCTTCATTTTATACTTGTGATGAAACTTGGAATCAGGAAGATGAAATTCCTCTTTTTGATACAGGAGATGTTCCTGGCGAAATCAGAACCATGAACGATTATCCGTTATCTAGTATTTTAGATAAGGATAGTACAAAAATTATCTATGTTTACGATTTCATCAGCATGTGGACTTTCTTAGTTGAATTGGCTGCAATCGAAGAGGAACAAGTTGGAGTTACTTATCCAGAAACTTTATTCTCTCACGGTGAAATGCCAGACGAAGCTCTTGAAAAAAACTTCGAAGCAGATGATATGCACAACGACATTTACGGAGAGTTTGAAGACGACCTAGACGAAGACGATCTTGACATGTTCGAAGGCGATGACAGCTTCGAAGATTATGGATTTGAGGAGAATTGGAATTAGTTTTGAGTGACAAAGATCCAAAGTGACAAAGTGCCAAAGGTTTTCTCTTAAGAGTTAATCTTTTAAAATGTATGTTTTTTCTTAATTTTGTATTTAATTTTTTAAATATAAAACATGAAAACTTTTAGAGACCTTTTAATCTGGCAAAGATCTATGAATCTTGTAACAGAGATTTACCAAATAACAAATTCATTTCCGAAGGAAGAAATTTATGGACTATCTTCACAAATTAGAAGAAGTTCAATATCAATACCAAGTAATATTGCCGAGGGATATGGCAGAAATGGAAATACTGAATTATTACGATTCTTAAATATTTCTATCTCTTCTCTATTTGAAATGCAGACTCAGCTTGAAATTTCATTCAATCTAAAATATATAACCGAGTATCAATTCAGTAAAACAAACGGAGAAAGTAGAGAATTAGAACGAATGTTGAGCGCTTTTATAAAAAAATTAAAAGAACGCAAATAAACCTTTGTCTCTTTGTCACTCTGTCACTCCCAATCTAAAAATAAATGATTAATTTATTCAACACCCACATCGAGACGCTTGCGATACATCGCGTAGGAAACAAAAGCCGTAACGAAGCGATTTTTTTATCAGAGCAGCCATTTAATTTAAATGATGAGATTGTTCCTTTGATAAAAGAATTCTTTTTTAAGCCTTTTAGAGAAAAAGAAGAAAACTATTATCAGTTTGCTCACGAAGTGGACTTGGATTACAACGACATGTTTAAATATGCGACGGAGATTTTTGCAAATCCGTCGAGTGTTCATGAGGTTTCTAAGAACATTACAAAACATTTGTACGAGCAGTCAAATCATCCGCATATTAAAAACGGAGAAGTTTATGTAACCTATTTGACTAACTTAAGTATTGATAACAATGTTGTAGATGCAATCGGAATTTTTAAAAGCGAATTGCAGGCAGACTTTTTACAGTTTGAAGAAAAAAACAGCAATCTTGAAATGATCTTACAACAAGGAATCAATTTGAATAAATTGGACAAAGGTTGTTTGATCTTCAATTATAAAAAAGAAGAAGGATATAAAATTTTAACTGTAGACAGCAACCGTTACGACGCGCGTTATTGGTTAGAGCACTTTTTATCTGTTGATGCTTTTGAAGATGAAAACTTCATCACAAAAAAATATTTAAAATTCTGTCAAAACTTCGCAAAAGATGTGGTTTTGCCAGCAGAAGACAAGAAAGAGGAAGTAATGTTTATGAACCGATCTGTGAATTATTTCGCTAAAAATGATCAGTTTGAAGAGCAGAATTTCTTGAATGAAGTATTAGACAATCCTGATTTGATTCCTGAATTTAAAAACTATAAAGTTGATAAAGGAGAAAAATACAGCATCGAAGATGTAACCTCATTCCCAATTGCAAACACAGCAGTTTCTGACGCTAGAAAATCGATTAAAAATGTGATTAATTTAGATACTCACATTCAGATTAAAATGGATTTTATTAATCCAGAAAGTGCAGAAAAATTCGTTGAAAAAGGCTGGGATGAAGAAAAACAAATGTATTACTACTTAGTTTACTTCAACAAAGAAGAAAAAAGCTAAGAAGTTTTCATTTTCTATTACTTACTTAATACAAAAAAAGGCAGTTACATTTGTAATTGCCTTTTTTTATGTGCTTCAATTTCTCTAAAACAGTGAAAAAATAGCTTTTAAAATATCATCATAAACTTGTTTATCTTTTTCACCAGCCCGGGCCAAAACCCGTATTCCTGCATAATTGTTAAATATGAAACGGGCAAGCGATCTCGCTTCTTGTTTGTCTGAAATCTGACCTGACTCCTGCCCTTTTTTTATTGCATTATAAAAAATATCTCCTACAATTTTCTGGTTATCATGAACAATTTTAGCAATTTCAGGATCGTGCATCGCAAGTTCTACCGTAGAATTTACTACAAAACACCCTTGCGTAATTCTGTCCTGAAGGCTTTCTAAAACGGCCTGTTTAAAAATTTCAGTAAAGGCCGTTTTTATATTTTCAGAATTTTCTAGAAGTTCTTTAAGACTATTTTCACTCTGCTGCTGATATCTTTTTAATGACTTTACAAAAAGTTGCTGTTTATCGCCAAAAGTATCATACAAACTAGAGCGGCTTAAGCCTAAATGCGTTACCAAATCTTGAGCAGAAGTTCCGTTGTAACCTTTGTGCCAGAAAATTTCAATTGCTTTATCTAAAGCCTGATCTTCATTAAACTCTTTCGTTCTAGCCATGATTTTAAAATTAAATTCATTTACAAAGATATTAAAAATACGGAACAATCGTTCCTGAATTTCTGTAAAAAAAAATTAAACTACAGCATTAACAGTAAGTCCGCCATCAATCACAATTTCACTTCCAGTTATAAATGATGAATCATCTGACGCCAAAAATGAAACAGTTTTTGCAATTTCTGAAGCCTGACCAAAACGTTTTAATAGAATTTTATCGCTCAAAACAGTTCCAAAACCTTCCACTTCTTCTTTTTCTAATCCTAGTTTACCATAAATTGGAGTTTCAACAGGACCAGGAGAAACAGCATTTACTCTGATTTTTCTTCCAGCTAATTCTACAGCAAAAACTTTGTTTAAGGATAAAACGGCTGCTTTACTTGCTGCATAAACACTTGAATTTGGCATACCCACATGAGCATTAATTGAAGTATTGAAAATGATAGAACCACCATCATTTAGAATGGGCAAGAATTTTTGAACTGTAAAATAGACTCCTTTTACATTCACATTCATAATGCTGTCATAGTGATCTTCTGAAGCCGAATCTACTGGAGCAAAAGCCGCGATTCCAGCATTCAAAAATAAAATATCTACTTTTCCGAATTGTACTTTTACTTGTTCTACTAAACTGTCAATAGATTTTAAATCAGATTGATCTGCTGCGATTCCAGTAACATTCAATTCTGTTTCAGCTTTTGCTAAAGCTTCTTTGTTTCTTCCTGTCACAATTACTTTTGCGCCTTTTGATGCTAAATCAGCTGCTGCTGCATATCCAATTCCACTGTTTCCACCTGTTACAACTGCTACTTTGTTTTCTAAACTTTTCATTTTTATTTATTATTAAGTTATTGATTATTCAATTATTATGGTACAAAGATATAATAACGGAACGATCGTTCCGTTATTTGTAATGTTAATTTTTAGTTAAAATAAAATTACCGCTCCGAAAAGCCTTCAATGATAAGGCAAACAACTATTTAACTATAAAGGAAAGAAATCAAAAAATGTCGTACATTCTTAATTTATGCTTAATTTTGCATTAAAAATAACTACCAATGGATATTCAATTTTTTAAAGAAAGTCCTTTTACTACCATAATTTCATTCCATAAGCTAATCGAATCCTTTGAAGAAATTGCTTTGTCTGATGTTGATTACCGATCAAATTATGCAAAAGCTATTTTAAAACAGATTGATTTGATACCAGAATTAAGAACTGGAATTACCAATTATGAGCTCATAAAAGAAAACGAGCCGTTAATCAAAAATATATTAGCCGACTTGTTTCCTACTGCTTTAACGACCAACGAAATAAAAGCGGTTACTATTCCATTTCAAAATATCTCTTTTAATTATACAGAGCGTTTCAAAAAAATTCTGAAAAATGCGGGAGATGAATTTTATATGGAAATTCGTGATTTTAACGAACATCAATTCTATATCAATAACTGTTGTTTGATTTTAAGCTATTATTACAAACAACATATTGATTTTAATCAGCCTTTTTTCTACGATATTCCAGATGAAAATGGTATCGAAAAACATTATCGCATTTTGTACAATGCTGATTTCATGGAAATTATTCCGACTGAAAATGCGGTTCCTTTAACACAGGAAGATATTGACCAGCTTATTGATAATTATAATGATATTGATTTATGGAAATCTAAATTCCCAAAAGGAAGCTGGATTTTAAGAGGTTTTGGAATTGTTTCTTTATTTGATGCTACAACAGAAAGTGCTATTTCTACTTTAAAAAGTAATCTTTTAAAGCCAAGTTCTTCAAAATTAGATTCAAGTGATATTCTTGTCAATATTTTTAAATCTATTTTTAATTTACCTAATTTAAAAGTTGGCTTTATTATTTATAATCCCGAAGAAGAAAAATTTATTCGTCCAATAAAATTTGACGAGCAGATAACGAGTTTTTTACTTCATAGTGACCAGGAAGTAGATTGTAAAAATGCCTTTTTTGGCTGCTCATTTGAAAATCTTTTAGATAAAAATGAAGCTTTTGTTATTTCAAACGTGAAAAAATTCATTGACGAATCTTCCAATCGAAAACTAGGTGAACATTTATTAAGACAAGGTATTCAAAGCTGTGTTTTTGCTCCTGTTACCAAAGATGGTCATTTACTAGGTGTTATCGAATTGGTTTCTGAAAATCCACGAGATCTAAATAGTGTAAATGCGACAAAACTTGATTTGGTTCTGCCGTATTTAACCGATACAATTGACCGTTATAATACGGATATGCAGCATCAGGTTGAGGCAATTATTCAGCGTGAGTACACTACTATTCACCCAAGTGTTTACTGGAAATTCAAGAAAGAATCTCAGAATTATTTCCAAAATACAAATCATACAAAAGATTATATTTTTAAAGAAATTGTTTTTAAAAATGTATTCCCGTTATACGGACAAATTGATATTAAAAGTTCGTCTGAACATCGAAATGAAACGGTAAAAACAGATTTAAAAAGTCAATTGACAGCGCTTTTGGAAATCTTTGACAATCAGAAACCAAACTCTAATTTGGTTCTTTTGGAACAAAGAAAATTTGAATTGGAATCGCTTCGAAATGAATTGGATTTTCCGTTAAAAGCAGATACAGAACAACATATTCAAAGATATATTGAAGAAGAAATTCATCCGATATTAAAAAACACAAGAGGCAACGCTAAAGATGAAAAATTAGCCGAATTATATTTTGAAAAACTGGATGAGAAAACCGGAATGTTTTATCACGAAAGAAAGAAATTCGACAATGCCATGTCAATTATCAATAAAAGACTGGCAACAGTTTTAGATAAAAAGCAGGTTGAAGCTCAGCAGATTTATCCGCATTATTACGAGCGATTTAAAACAGATGGTGTAGAACATAATTTATATATTGGCGCTTCGATTTCGCCAACTAAACCGTTCGATATTATGTACTTGCATAATCTTCGCTTATGGCAGTTGCAGACTTTATGCGAAATGGAATTGGAACATCACGAACTTAAAGAATCGCTTCCTTATGAATTGGATGTTACTTCTTTGATTTTAGTTTTTAGTTCACCGCTTTCAATTCGTTTTAGAATGGATGAAAAACGTTTTGATGTTGACGGAACGTACAATGCACGTTATGAAGTCGTTAAAAAACGAATTGACAAATCGAACATTAAAGGAACAAACGAAAGAATTACTGAAAAAGAGAAAATTACAATTGTTTATTCTCAAAATAGCGAAGAAGCAGAATATTTAAAATACATTAAATATTTACAGCATAAAAAGGTTTTAGAACCAGCAATAGAGCAGTTTGAAGTAGAAGATCTTCAGGGAGTTTCTGGTTTGAGAGCAATTCGAGTTAAGGTAATTAACAACAATTCAAACTCTGGCGTAAAAAAAATAACGTATCAAGATTTATTAGATGAGCTCACTTAAAAAGTGAGCTTTTTTTTGTTCAATTTTTAAACACATAGAAACATAGATTTTGAAAACGCATAAAAGGCATTTCATTTTTTTTGAACAAACATAGCTGTATGTCTGCAAATTTATACGTAAAACTTTGTCAAAGTTTAGAACTTTGACAAAGTTGCCAAGATTACTTTTTCTGAAATAATGTTCATTAATTGAAAAAAGCTTTGACAAAGCTTTAAGTATTTTGAGCTATGTGTTAGAAACTAGTTTCTTTCTTATTCTCTTTAAAATTTAAAAAAATCTATGTTTCTATGTGTTTAAAAATTATATCGATTTAAAAGCAATTACAAACGAAATCACCGTTATAATAAGTCCGAACATGAAAAAATTGTAGGCAATTCGGAGTAAGTTATATTTTCGCTGTAAAACCAATCCGAGATAATATAAATCTTTGATCATTGTTGAATAGAGATAATCTCGGTCTTTCATCATTTCATTCATTGCCCAATCGTAATCTGCAAGAGGCATTTTATAGAAATTTCCGAAGAACATTAAATTTACCTTTTTAGCTTCAACATCGTCGCGCGTAAAAAATCCTGACGTTACTTTTGGCCTTGTAGAAAGAATTGCAAAAATAATGGTAATTACACTCGACATCAGCATTATAAAAGTCGGAATAACCAAATGTGCATTTTTTGGACTGTCCAATTTTGGAATAATCGAAGACAATGCAATCGAAATAATAATCGCATTTACCGACAATAAAATATTGGCTTTGCTGTCTGCAATACCGCTTAAACGTGTATGATTTCCAAGCGTTACACGAAATAAAGTATCAATGCCGCGATCTGGTTTTTCTTGTTTATCTTTCTTTCTGTTTTCTTCTTCAATTGCAGTTGCCGCTTTCAATTCCTGTTTGTTTATTTTTTTCTGAATCAAAAGCAGATTTTTTTCTTTTAAAGGCTGCCACTTTTTTAAAGCATAATCCGTGTAAAATCTATGTTTGTTCAAAAGGAAATTTAAATTTTCTCTTGTCCATTCTGAATTAGAAAAACTTACAATACCAGTATTTTTTAATTCTAAACGCAGTAGTTCGCAGGTTGTAACGTATTCTTCTCCCATTAAATGCGCATAATCTGCATCTTTAATAATTTTTTCTAAATGCGTTTTCGGCTCATATTCTTTTACAGTTGCAAGAATTAAACCAGAAACTAGCGCTATAAAATCTTCTGATTTTCCTTTTTCACGTAAAAAATCTGCAGCAATTTTAGTGCTCTGTTTTTCATGATTTTCATAACCTTCAACGTATCCAGTATCGTGAAACCATGCCGCAACTAAAAGCGCTTGTTTGTCATCACCTTCTACATCTTCTTTTTTGCAAAGCTCTTTTACAGCAGTTACAACTGTGAAAGTATGGTTAAAATTATGGTAAGAATATAAATTAGAAAGTTTATCTTTGAGTAAATTACTAACGAAATCTTCGGATTGTTCTATTAAATTCATAAAGAATATTTTTATACCACTAAATTATGAAATTGTTTTTGGATAATCATTTTATTGCAAAAATTAAAACGGGAACTATTGCTTTAACGGTACTTTTTCTGTTTTATTCTTGTGCTACACATAAGCCCCAATACGGAAAAAATGTAAGTTCGATTGAAAATGAAAACGCAACAGACACCATAAAAGTCGACCACACTTTTTATCTTGTTGGAGATGCTGGAAATGCTGATGAAACACAAGCCCAGCACACCCTGGAACTTTTACACAAAAGGCTGAAAAAAGCCAGCAAAAAATCGACATTGCTATTTTTGGGAGATAATATTTATCCTAAAGGTTTTCCGAGCGATAAAAATGCTGAAGACAAGGCTCTAGCGGAAACAAAACTCTCCAATCAGTTAAAATTGGCAGATGGCTACAGAGGAAAAACCATTTTTATTCCTGGAAACCACGATTGGTACAGCGGTATAAAAGGACTGGAATTACAGGCCGATTTTGTAACCAAACATTTAAATGACAAAAAGGCTTTTATGCCTAGAAAATCTTGTCCTATAGAAGATGTAAAAATTGATAGTATAACGACGTTGATCACTATTGATAGTGAATGGTTTCTAGAAGATTGGGACAATCATCCAACGATTAACGATAATTGTGAGATTAAAAGCAGAGAAGATTTTTTTGAAGAACTAGAAAGTATTTTAAACAAAAATCAAGAAAAAACCGTTATTCTTGCAATACATCATCCTTTATTAAGCAACGGAACTCACGGCGGACAATTTTCATTAGAAAAACAATTATTCCCGCTGGAGAAAAAAATTCCGCTTCCGATAATTGGTTCCTTTATTAATTTACTCCGAAAAACATCTGGTGTAAGTCCACAGGATATTCAGAATAAACAATATACGATTTACGCCAAGCGAATAAAAACACTTTTGCAAAAGCAGAAAAATGTAATTGTTGTTTCTGGTCATGATCATAACTTGCAGTTTATCAGCAACGAAAATATTCAGCAAATTATCAGTGGTGCCGGATCTAAATCTGAAGCTGCAAGAGCTGTACACGAAAATGACTTTTCGTACGGAGGCAATGGTTATGCAACTTTGACTTTGTTTAAAAGTGGCGACGCTAAGGTTTCATTTTATGGAAATGACAATAATAAAGAAAAATTACTTTTTGAACGTGAAATCATAAAAGCTAAAGAAATTAACTGGGCTTCAGATCTTCCGAAAAAATTTCCATCAAAAATTACAACTTCTATCTATTCAAATAAAATGACAGATAAAAGTGCTTTTCATAGATTTTTATTCGGGCAACATTATAGAAAATATTACAGTATGCCAATTGAAGCCACTGTAGCAACTCTTGATACTTTAAAAGGTGGTTTAAAACCCATTCGCGAAGGCGGCGGTCATCAATCTGTTTCTTTAAGAATGCTGGATCCAAAAGGTCGCGAATATGTACTGCGAGGCATGAAAAAAAGTGCCACTGTATTTTTACAGTCGGTTGCTTTTAAAGATCAATATGTGGTAAATGAATTTGAAGATACATACGCCGAAAGTTTCTTGTTTGACTTTTACACCACTTCGCACCCTTACGCGCCGTATGCAATTGATGGAATGTCGAATAAAATTGGATTACTGCATACGAATCCGCTTTTATATTATATTCCGAGGCAGAATGGTTTAGGCGAATTTAATGCTGGTTTTGGAGATCAATTGTACATGATTGAAGAAAGACCTGCTGATAATCATTTAGATGGAAAAAACTTTGGACATCCAAGTAATATCATTGGTACCGATGATGTGATACTGAACATGCACAAAGATGAAAAATATTCGGTTGATGAAAAAGAATATATAAAAGCGCGTTTGTTTGATATTTTAATTGGCGATTGGGACAGACACAGCGATCAATGGCGTTGGGCTGAATATAAAAAAGATGGAAAAGTAATCTATAAACCAATTCCGCGAGACAGAGATCAAGCTTTTGTAAAATATGATGGTGCTTTGCTTTCTATTTTAATGAATATTCCGGCATTGCGTCACATGAGAACTTTTAAGGATAAAATTGGCAATGTAAAATGGCTGAGCAGAGAACCTTATCCGCAAGATTTGGCTTTCTTAAAAACGTCAGATCAAAAAGACTGGATCGAGCAGGCAAAATATATTCAGGACAATTTATCGGACAAGGATATTGAAAATTCTTTTAAAAATATGCCGAAAGAAGTTCAAGATGAAACTGTTCAGGAAATCATTCGCAAATTAAAAAACAGAAAAAAAGAACTTCAAAAATATGCTGCTATTTATGCTGATGTTTTAAGCAGAACGGTAATGATTGCAGGAACTGACAAAAAAGACAAGTTTGTTTTGAATCATAATGCACGAAAAAGTATTGAGATTCAGGTTTTCAGAGCAAAGAAAGAAGGCGACGAATTGCTGTATACCAAAACAGTTACCGATGCAAAAACCAAAAATTTATGGATTTATGGTTTAGACGACAATGATATTTTTGAAGTAAAAGGAGATAAAAAATCGAGAATTAAAATTCGTTTAATTGGCGGTCAGAACAATGACACTTACAATATCGAAAACGGAAAAAAAGTTATTGTTTATGATTTTAAATCAAAAGAGAACACTTATAACTTAGATTCTAAAACGCAGACGCAGCTTACAGATGATTACGATGTGAACACTTATAATTATGAAAGACCTAAATACAATGTAGTTTCGGGGCTTCCAAATATTGGTTTCAATCCTGATGATGGCGTAAAAGTGGGAATCAATTTAAATTATACAGTAAATAATTTTAAACAAAATCCGTACACGCAGAGACATATTTTTAATGCCTTTTACTATTTTGCTACCGGCGGTTTAGAATTTAATTATGCAGCACATTTCCCTGGATTACTTGGAAGATGGGTTATTGATGTTGAATCACTTTATACCACTCCAAATTTTGCCATGAATTATTTTGGCTACGGAAATGAATCTAAATATAATGATGATCTCAGCATGGATTTTAATCGTGTTCGTATCAGAAAATTTAATGCTTCTGGTGCTGTTAGACACGTTGGAAGATATGGAAGCGAATTCAGCATTCAGCCAATTTTCCAGAGAATGACGGTCGAAGAAACAAGTAATAGATTTATTGATACGCCAAATATTGTAAATCCTGATGTATTCAACAGTCAGAATTATGGAAGTTTGAAAGTGAAATATCTTTTCAAAAATTCTGATTTTGCTGCCAAACCAACTTTGGGAATGTACTTTATGATTTCAGGAATGTGGACAGCAAACCTAGATGAAACGAGTAAAAATTTCCCAACTCTTGAAAGTATTTTAGGATTTACACATCGCATTGACAAAAACGGAAAGTTAGTTCTTGCGACTTATTTTAAAGGAAAAACAATTTTAAACAATAAATACGAATTCTATCAAGGTGCTTCTTTAGGTGGCGATACCGATTTACGTGGTTTTAGAAACGAACGTTTCCTAGGAAATTCATATTTCTCTCAAAGTTCAGATTTGCGTTTAAGCCTTGGGAAAATTAGAAAAACAATTGCTCCATTTACATATGGAATCCTTGGTGGTTTCGATTACGGAAGAATCTGGCTTGATGGAGAAGATTCTAAAAAATGGCATCACGATTACGGTGGCGGACTTTGGTTAAATGCAATTAATGTTTTAACGGCCAGAATCTCTTATTTTAAATCTCCAGACGAAATTGGAAGGGTGATTTTTGGAGCGGCTTATAGTTTTTAGGGAAAGGTGCTAAGGTGCTGAGATGCTAGGCTTCTAAGTTTTTTTAGCCACGAATTCCACAAATTTCACTAATTTTTATGCGATGTAAACTAGAAGATTTCAGTTCATGCAATTAGTAAAAATAATAGCCACGAATTCACGAATTATTTTAATTAAATTCGTGAATTCGTGGCTAACTTATTTGACCTTGTTTGTAAACTTAGAAGCTTAGTATCTCAGTACCTTAGAACCTCAAATCAAAGCTTAAATTCATAAACCTTTCCTCCTATTTTATTTGTTTTTTCGTCGGCGATGAGTAAAGTGTTATTGTCTTTGAAAACAATGGCTTCTTTTTGAGAAAAGTGGTTCAGGTTTATTTCGGTTTGGGTTCCTTTGTGGAATAAATCTCCACTAAAACCTTTAAACAAAAGCACTTTATCATGACTTAATAAAGCTACTTTTTTTCCGTCTGGACTTATTGAAGCACTCGTCAAGACGCAATGATTGTAATTATTACAGGTTTTAAATTCGCCAATTTTTACCGCTTTTTGAGTTCCAAAAGCATTTTTTATTTTGTAGATAAAAGCAGTTCCATCAAAACCTTTACTTCTGTTTTTTGTGAAAAGATAAAAGTAGCCGTTTTGTTCAAAAAAGCCTTCTACATCAAAGAACATTTCTTTTTTCTTTGGAGGAAACTCAGTTTGTTCTGGATAAGAAAATGAGATTTTATATTCGGCTTTAGCCAAATCATTATTTAACTGATTTTTAGCAACTTTATAAATGCATAAATCTTTTCTTTCGTTATCATTATTTCCGAAATCACCTATATAAATATTTCCTGCTTTATCTTTGGTAATGTCTTCCCAATCTACATTTGTTGCGTTTGAAACAGTAATTGTTTTTGCTAATTTACCTTTAGAATCAATAGCATAAATGGCATTTTTATTCCCGCTGTCTTCTAAAGTGTAAATCAAATTGTTTTCTGAAATATAAGCGATTCCCGAAACTTCTTTTAACTTTTTTGGAAGAGAATAAAGTTCCCTCAGATCTGAACCAGATTGTTTCTGACAAGCAAGTAAAACTATAGAAGAGATAACTAATAAAGACTTTTTCATATTATTTTTTTTTTGAACCATATAAGTCATATAAGTTAATTTAAGAAGCTTTGTCTGAATGAACTTATATGACTTATATGGTGTATTTTTTTTGTTTTTTAATTACTCAAAGTAATTTATACGTTTTATTTTAAATGAACTTATATTACTTATATGGTGATTTTTTTTTAAAACTATTCAGAGTAATTTATACGTTTTATTTTTTAAATGAACTTATATCACTTATATGGTAAAAAACATTTAAACTAAGTTCGTATTTTTAAAATTGCGCGTAATAAACTCAAATGCCGCGTGCATGATATGCCCCATTGATTTGGCATTTTTAAATTTCATATCGTTGGTGTATCTGTACAATTCCATTTTAAGCTGGTTGAGATGTTCTTCAGTCGAAATGGTATCGTGGCACATGATATTCAAAAGCTTTTTAATTCTGTTTTCTGCCGAATGGATCCGTTTTGCCAGAATCGCTCTTTCTTCATCTTTGTATTGGAGAATCGAACGTTCTTCCAATTTTTCTTTTATCAAATGAATCATTGGAAAATTTTCTTTGAAAAACTGCGGACGATAAACTTTAAAATTTCCTTCGTAACATTGCTGGTCAAAATCAATCGGACGAATTTTATACACTACTTGATCAAAATCGTGAATTGGCACAATGACATAATTATACGCTCTCATATCGCCCAAAAGACGAATCATACATCGTTCATTAAACTTCACAAACTCTTTTGCAATTTGTGCTTTTTCCATTTCAGAACAATTGTCAAGCAAAGTATCCATAAAAACATCACCAGGAATTCCAATAATATGTTCTTCGATTAAAGTATCATTATAAACCAAAAAATTGATTTTATCTGGCGACAAAATATCTTCCAATTCTAAACCGTAAATTCGAGACGCATCTGCTTTTTTGATATAGAAATGAACGTAATTGTCATTGAGAATGTTTCGAACTTTGATTCGAAATGGTTTCGAATTTCCAAAAGTACAATAATCAATAGCATCAATATTTAGAAACTGAATAATCTCGCTGTTACCATCAGAATGCAGTAAAGAATATATTTTTTTTAGGTTTAAATCAATTTCGTTTCGCTCAAATTCACTGTAATAAACGCGAATCCAAAGCGTATCGGTATCATTTTTATCATACACATTTATTGAACCCGAAAAACGCAGCAAGTCATCATAAAACACAGAAACTTTAGAAATACGTTCGTATCTCTCCAAATAACTTAAAAGTGATTGTGTTAAAGGATAAGAAGGTTTTTTTAAAACCATTAAAGGCTCGCTCATTTTAAATATCTTTATTACAAATTTACATCAATACGATTTAATGTTAGAAATTAAAGTAACAAAAATCAAGTTGGCTCGTCATACTAAAAACTAAAACCAGAAAAATTTGGAAACCATATTAACCATTGAAAATCTAAATAAAAGATACGGCCGAATTCAGGCTTTAAAAAATGTATCTTTTAGCATACAAAAAGGGCGTGTTTACGGCATTCTTGGCCCAAACGGAAGTGGAAAATCTACTACTTTAGGAATTGTTCTAAATGTTGTAAACAAATCGTCTGGCCAATATCGCTGGTTTGAGGGCAATGTTGAAACACATGAAGCATTGAAAAAGGTTGGCGCTATTATTGAACGTCCGAATTTTTATCCGTACATGACCGCAGAACAAAACCTAAAATTGGTCTGCAAAATTAAAAATATCAATTACACGAAAGTCAATGAAAAACTGGAATTGGTAGGTTTGAATGAAAGAAAAGACAGCAAATTCAGTACTTTTTCTTTAGGAATGAAACAGCGTCTGGCAATTGCATCGGCACTTTTGAACGATCCTGAAATTTTAATTTTAGACGAGCCAACAAACGGATTAGATCCGCAGGGAATTCACCAGATTCGAGATATTATTAAAAAAATTGCATCGCAGGGAACAACTATTTTATTGGCTTCTCACTTATTAGATGAAGTAGAAAAAGTATGTTCTGAGGTAATTGTTTTAAGAAAAGGAGAGGTTTTATATTCTGGTCCTGTAGACGGAATGGCTTCAAATGAAGGTTTCTTCGAAATTGCTTCAAATGATAATACTGCTTTAAAATTGGCTTTAGGCGAGCATATCGCAGTTGCACAAATTAAAGAAGAAGACGGAAAAGTTTTGGTTTATTTAAAATCAGAATTAGCAGCTTCAGATTTAAATCAGTTTTTATTTTCTAAAAATATTGTTTTAAATCATTTGGTAAAACGTAAAAACAGCTTAGAAGCACAATTTTTAGAATTAACCAAAAACACCAATCCAAAATCCAACTAAGCCATGAAAAGACTTTTATCTATAGAACTGCAAAAAATCTGGATGAACAAAGCCAGTCGTATCTTAACCTTAACTTATTTTATATTACTTTCTTTTATTGCGCTTATTGCTTCAATTAAATTTGACATTGGTCCGTTTAAATTTCATTTGGCCGAAATGGGAATTTTCAACTTTCCTTTTATCTGGCATTTTAATACGTATGTTGCTGCAATACTTAAACTTTTTCTCGCTATTGTAATCGTTTCTATGATGGCAAATGAATATAGTTATGGAACTTTAAAACAAAATTTAATTGATGGTTTAAGCAAAAAAGAGTTCATTCTGTCTAAGTTTTTAACGGTTGTTTTATTTGCATTTGCCTCTACGGTTTTTGTTTTTGTAATGAGTTTAATCTTAGGAATGTTCTTTTCTTCTTACACTGAATTTGGTATTATTTTTAGTGATTTAGATTATCTTTTAGCCTTTTTTGTAAAACTAACAGGTTTCTTTTCTTTCTGTTTATTTTTAGGGATTTTTGTAAAAAGATCAGCATTTGCTTTAGGTTTTCTTTTAGTATGGAGCATTATAGAAAGTATAATAAGAGGATTTCTAGCATTTCGAATTTTCCCAGATAGTGATACGGATGAGAAAATTACACAATTTCTTCCTTTAGAATCTATGTCTAATTTGATTATAAATCCAGCTCCAAGATTATCTGTAGTAAAGAATATTGGTTCTCAAATGGGAATCAAAACAGATATTGATTACAGTGTAAGTTATACTGCCATTTTAATCGTTTTGGTTTGGACTTTTTTATTCGTTTATTTTTCTTACAAATTATTAAAAAATAGAGATTTATAGTATATTTGCTATACTATGAATTACTTAAAAAGCCTCTTTGTTTTTCTCTTTATAAATTACGCTTGTAGTAGTGTCAATGCGCAGGTGATCACCATTGATGATCAAAAAACGCCACAACAGCTTATTGAAAATGTTTTAATTAATACTTCGTGCGCTGTGGGTTCAAACGCCACAGGAAAAGGCGATACATTTAGACCAGGAAAACAAAGTTTTGCTTATTTTAATAGAAACGGAAGTAATTTCCCATTTGAAGAAGGAATAGTTTTAGCTACATCTACAGCTCAAACTGCAGTTGGTCCTTTTGTGAGTGTTCTTACAAGCGATGACAGTACAAGCTGGCTGGGCGACAGCGACCTTGATCAAGCCATAGGAACCCAGTCTATAAATGCAACTGTCTTAGAATTTGATTTTATAGCTTCTGCAAATTCCTTGAGTTTCAATTATCTTTTTGCTTCAAATGAATACCAATATGGTTATCCATGTTTATATTCTGATGGTTTTGCTTTTTTGATTAAAGAAGCGGGAACGGCTGATCCTTATACCAATTTGGCAGTGCTACCCAAAACCAATATAACGGTTTCGTCTGTTAATATTCATCCTAAAATTGAAGCTGGAAGGGTTCCTGATGGGCTTGCATACACTGGATGTGAGGCTTCAAATCCTAGCTATTTTAGTGGATTTAACACTAATAATTCGCCCGTTAATTATGCTGGACAAACTATTATCATGACAGCTCAGTCTAATGTAATTGCAGGAAAGAAATATCATGTAAAACTGGTAATTGCAGATGATAAAAATAGAAATTTAGAATCGGCAATTTTTCTTGAGGCTGGTAGTTTTGCTTCAAAAATTGTTTTGGGCGAAGACAGAACATTTGCTGCAAACAATCCTGCCTGCTTTGGAGAAGAAATTGAACTTAACAGCAATCTTGATCCTGCTCAATATACTTTTAAGTGGTTTAAAAAAGAGGATCCGTCTGTTATTTTAAGTACAAACTCTACCTATAAAGTTTTAAATGCAGGAAATTATAGAATTGAGGCTACTCTTATGGGAGGAACTTGTATGGCTTATGGAGAAATAAAAATTGATTATGCAAATGAAATTCTTTCAACAAATACGCCACTTTTACAATGTGATGATGACAATGACGGAATATCAATTTTTAATTTGACAAAAGCCGATAACATTATTAAAAATAACAATTCAGCTATTATAAATGAAGGTTATTATTACTCGCTTGCCAATGCTCAAACCAAAACCAATAAAATTACAACGCCAAATAATTACATAAATAATACTAACAATCAAATTATATATGCTAGAATCGAAAATGAATTTGGTTGTTTTAAAATCGCAGAAGTAACATTACAAATTGCAACAACCTCAATTACAAATCCGTTTCCAATAGGAACTTGTGACGGAGATGAAATTCAAGATGGTTTATATCAATTTGATTTGAATTCAGAAGTTACACCAAAAATCACAGCTGGTCTTCCAAGTGGATTGACTGCTAATTATTTTTTAAATACTACTGATGCCTTATTAGAAACAAATCAGTTGCCAAACATCTTTAAAAACACAACTCCATACAATCAAACGATTTATGCTAGAGTTGTAAACGGTCCAGATTGTTATGACATAGTTCCTGTTCCGCTTGTGGTAAATACTTTTAACCCACCAAATTTTCAAGACGAATCAAAATATTTATGTGAAAACAATGCTATAACATTGTCTGTGGGAACAGGTTTCAGCAGTTATTTATGGAGTAATGGCGGAACTGGAAACTCAACTACTGTTACTGTTTCGGGAGATTATTCTGTAACGGTGAAAGATGGGAATGGCTGTGAAAAAACTAAAAAATTTAAAGTAATTCCATCTCAACCTGCTGTTATTACAAATGCTGTAATTAAAGATTTTTCAGGAAATGAAAACTCTGTTTTACTTGAATATACGGGTACAGGAGAGTATGAATTTTCATTGGATGGAACAACTTTTCAAGATGATCCTTTGTTTACAAACATAAATCCTGGAACTTACATTGCTGTAGCCAGAGATAAAAACGGCTGCGGATTATCAAACTCTTTTTTAGTTTATGTCTTAGATTATCCAAGATTCTTCACTCCAAATGGAGACGGTTACAATGATCTATGGTTCATTAAAAATTCTGATTTACTTCCTGATTACATGATTACTATTTTTGACCGTTACGGAAAATTATTAAAACAAATGGATCAAAATAGTGCAGGATGGACTGGAATCTTTAACGGACAACTATTACCTTCAGATGATTACTGGTTTACTTTGACCTTTGTGGATGGAAAAAAAGTGAAAGGACATTTTAGTTTAAAAAGATAAAAAATAGTAACTAATAAGTAGAAACACTTAAAATAATCTTAAAGTTTTAACTCTTTATAAAGAAAAACCAATCGATTTTAAAAGAGAATTAAAATAAAAACTATTTTTGGTTTGGGCGAATCAATCTGTAACAGCCGCTTACAAGCCAATGAAAAAAAAACTACTCTTCCTGTTGTTTCTGTTTTGCAGTTTAAATGGCTTCTCCCAATTTAGTAAAACACATTATATACCGCCATTAATTTCTGTTGAAGGGCTTGTTAGCGACCAATATTTATATATCTCCACTCCTAGTGTCACAAATGTAAATTTCAAAATCATAGCCAATGGTGGCAATGTGATTACTGGAACTGTAAACAACACTAATCCTTATCGTTATTTCATTGGTGAAGGTGGTGACACACAATTATTTACTCCAGTTTTCAGTACTGGAATTGTAGCCAATAAAGGTTACATTATCGAGGCCGAAGATTTGGTTTATGTGAGTGCAAGAGTCAATGCAGGAGCTAATACTAATGGAGAGTATAATCATGCTGGAGGTTTAGTCTCTAAAGGAAATAGTGCTCTTGGCACCACTTTTAGACTAGGCGCAATGTTAAATCCGCTTTATGATGAAACATTGTTAAATTTCGCTTCAGTGATGGCTACTGAAAACGGTACTAAAATTACGATCTCAAATATTCAAAATGGCGCTCAGCTGTTGGACGGAACAATTATTTCTAGTCCCATAACAATTACTTTAAATAAGAATGAAAGTTATGTGCTAGCTATGAAAAACTATAATGATGCACAGCCATCGTCAAATAGTTCTAAATTGATTGGAGCATTAGTTACTTCTGATAAATCTGTTGTCGTAAATTCTGGTTCGTTTGGAGGAAGTAACAGTACTGCCGTAACTATTCAAAGAGGTACTGCTATTCCTTCTGGAAGAGATGTAGGTTTTGATCAAATTGTTTCCTTAGAAAAAACAGGAAAAGAATACATCTTTATAAAAGGACTCGGCACAGATGAGCTGGAACGTGTTTTACTTATAGCACATTACGACAATACCGAAGTTTTTCTTAATGGTTCTTCTGTTGCGTACAAGACACTTAACAGCGGTGAATTTATCGCAATTGACGGAAGCCAGTTTAAAAATGAAAGTTTGTATGTAAAAACCTCTGCAAATGTATTTGCTTATCAAAGTATTGCGGGAACTAATGTTCCAGCCAATCAAAATATGTTTTTTGTACCTCCAATAAATTGTGCTACACCAAATACTGTTGATAATATTCCTCAAATTCAAGCTATTGGCAGTAATACTTTTAACGGTTTTCTAAATATTGTAACCGAAACTGGAGCTTCGGTTTTATTAAATAACAATCCTATTACTGCCGCTTCCACTGCCATCGAAGGAACAACAGAATTTGTACGTTATACTATTCCCAATTTGTCAGGAAACATATCAGTAAAATCAACTAAGCAGATATATGTTTCCTATTTCGGAACCAATGGCGCTGCAACTTATGGAGGTTATTATTCTGGTTTTGATCTAAAACCAGAAATTGTAAGTAGTAAAATCACATTAAACAATTCGTCTTGCATTCCAAATGTATCCTTAAAAATTAATTCGCTTTCTTCTTATGACACTTTTCAGTGGTACAAAGATGACATTATTATTCCGGGAGCCAATAACAATAATTACAGTCCGACACAGCCTGGATTTTATCAAGTAAGAGGTAGTATTTCAGGTTGTGTTTCAGATGTTTTCTCAGATAAAATACCCGTGAGTGAATGTCCGATCAATCTAGACAATGATTTAGCTAACGATAATATTGACATTGATTATGACAATGACGGAATAACAAATTGTACCGAATCTTATGGAGACCAAGCAATAAATATTTCAAACCCAATTGCAGGATTAGTAATAATTGGCAGCTATTCTAATTCTTTTTCTGGAGTCATTAGTAATTCTGCACCATCTGCTGTGATTCCTTTTACTGGAAAAACTGACGGAAGTTTTGTAACCGAAGTTTTATCTGGAAAAATGTCTGCTGTTAGTTATACTGTAAATTTTGCAAAACCAATAAACCTGCGTTTAGAATATGGCTCAACTGCAAATGCAGATGAATTATTAAATTCAGATTCGGAGTATATCATCAATTCAGATATCAATAAAACTTTTACCGTCTTAAATCCTGACAATCAATTATTAATAGACACCAATTATGACGGAATCTATGAAAGTGGTGTTACCGAATTTTCTTCTTTCGAAATTCGTTTCCGATTAAATGGAAGTACTCCTTTACCTGCAGGAACTGGTACATTCCATTTTCAGTCTTTTCAAACTCAATCTTTTAAAATCACACATAAAAATTTAGTTGATACTGCTGGAAATAAATCAACATTTAAACTTGTTGCCACTTGCGTTCCTAAAGATACAGATGGAGACGGAATTCCAGATCAATTGGATTTAGATTCAGACAACGACGGAATTCCAGATTTAATAGAATCTCAAACACAGCCAAAACCATTATCAAATGTTGATGTTAATTTAGATGGTTTGGATGATATGTTTGTACTATCTGCAAGTGCATTAGATACAGACAATGATGGCATTTCAAATTATATTGATTTGGACAGCGATAATGATGGAATCTATGATTTGGTTGAATCTGGAAGTAATGCTCCAGATCTTAATCAAGATGGAGTTGTTGACGCAACAGATTTTGGTAGTAATGGATTATCAAATGCTTTAGAAACCAGTCCGGATAATGGTATTTTAAATTACACCGTTTTAGATTCTGATAATGACGGCATAAAAAACTACATTGAAATTGATAGTGATAATGATGGCTGTAATGATGTTATAGAAGCTGGTTTTACAGATCCAAATTTTGATGGTCAGTTAGGAGGAATTCCAATAATTGTAAATTCTTTTGGAATTGTAACCACCAGAACAGATGGTTATACTGCTCCAAATGGCAATTATATTATTGCGACTCCAATTTTAATTACGAAACAGCCAGAAAGTCAGACCGTTTGTGAACTTCAAAAAGCAACTTTCGTTATCGAATCTAACGCTGATACTTTTCAATGGCAATTTTCTACCGATGGTGGCACTATTTGGAATGCATTGCCAGAAAACACAATTTATTCTGGAACCAAAACCACAGCTTTGACTATTCAAAAAACAAGCAACACAATGAACGGTTATTTATATCGCGTTCTTTTAAACAGAAACAACAACGCTTGCGGTTTGACATCTGCCAATGCGATAAGTTTAAACATTTTTGCACTTCCTGTTTTAAATTCACCAATCACAATTGTGCAATGCGATGATGATACAGATGGCATTTCTAATTTTAATATAACGGAGAAAAATAGTTTTATTTCTTCTAATTATTCAGATGAAACGTTCTCCTATTATACCACTTTAAACGGAGCAAATAATAAAGATAGTAGTACACTAATTTCAAATCCGCTTGCTTTTACAAGCAATAATAAAAGCATCTGGACAAGAGTTGAAAATTCTAACGGCTGTTTTTCTGTTGCCCAATTAAATTTGGTTGTATCTACGACACAAATCGACCCTAATTTTAAAAGATCATTTACTGTTTGTGATGATTCTATTGATACTGTCAGCAGTGATACAGACGGAATTGCTGCTTTTGACTTTAGTTCTGTTACAACCGAAATTGAGAGAATGCTTCCTTCTGCCAGCAGTAATTATTCCATAAAATATTATGCAAATGAAGCAGATGCTTTAGCAGAAATAAATACAATTACCAATGCTTCCAATTACAGGAATACAACACCTAACCAGCAGGATGTTTGGGTACGAGTCGATAGTAATTTAGACAACGCTTGTTTTGGATTAGGAGCGTTTATTACTTTACAAGTCAATCCGAAACCAAGTATTGACATCAACAGCGATCAAAGTTCTGATGAATTAGTCTGTTCTAATCTGCCTACATTTTTTGTAAAACTTGATGCTGGAATTATTGGAAATATAACCGCGAGCAATTACACCTATATCTGGTCAAAAGACGGAAACATAATTCCCGGAGAAACGAATGAAACCTTAGAAGTAAACGAAGAAGGAAAATATACTGTTGAAGTTTTTACTAAAGGAGAATTTAGCTGCAGCAGAACGAGAACTATAACTGTAACCGCTTCAGATATTGCTCATCTAGATTCTGTTTCAATCTCCGACTTATCAGATTTTAATACCGTCCAAGCAAATGTATCTGGTACAGGGGATTACGAATATAGCATTGATGATACTAATGGACCTTTTCAAGATTCCAGTTTTTTTGAAAATGTTCGCCCAGGCATACACGAGTTGTATATAAATGATAAAAATAAATGTGGTAAAATTTCAAAAACTATAGCAGTTCTCGGAATTCCTAAATTTTTTACTCCAAATAATGATGGCTTTAATGATTATTGGAATATTCAAGGCGCTAATGGAACGTTTAATGCTGGTGCCAAAATCCTAATTTATGATCGTTTTGGTAAACTAATAAAACAAATTACAGCTGCAAGTAATGGCTGGGACGGCACTTTTGTTGGAAATCCAATGCCTGCAGATGATTATTGGTACACTTTAAAACTAGAAGATGGCCGAGAAGTAAAAGGACATTTTAGTTTAAAAAGATAATTTCTTTAGATTCCAATTTTTAAATTCCAAAAAAGCAACAAAAAAAAATCCCAAACTCCATATTGGAATTTGGGATTTTTGTATTGAAAATTTAAAAACTAATTAGACTTTAAATCTTTTTCTGTCAGTTTCTGTCAAATGTATTTTTCTTATACGAATAGATTTTGGAGTAACTTCAACATATTCATCTTTTTGAATGTATTCTAAAGCTTCTTCAAGAGAGAAAATGATTGGAGGGATAATTCTTGCTTTTTCATCATTTCCAGATGAACGAACGTTAGATTGTTTTTTCTCTTTCGTTACGTTAACAGACATATCATCTGCACGAGAATTTTCTCCAATTACCTGACCTTCATAAATTTCAGAATTTGGCTCAATAAAGAATTTACCACGATCTTGTAATTTATCGATAGAGTAAGGAATAGCTTTTCCTTTTTCCATAGAAATCAAAGAACCTTTGTTACGTCCTGCAATTTCTCCTTTGTAAGGCTCATATCCAATAAAACGGTGTGCCATAATAGCCTCACCTGCAGTAGCAGTAAGCAATTGGTTACGTAATCCAATGATTCCACGAGATGGAATATTAAATTTAATAATCATACGCTCACCTTTAGTTTCCATGCTCAACATTTCACCTTTACGAAGTGTAACGAATTCAACTGCTCTACCTGAAAGTGATTCTGGTAAATCAATTGTTAATTCTTCAATTGGCTCACATTTTTTACCATCAATTTCTTTGATGATAACTTGAGGCTGACCAATTTGTAACTCGTAACCCTCTCTTCTCATTGTTTCAATAAGAACAGATAAGTGAAGTACTCCACGACCAAAAACCATGAATTTATCAGCAGAATCAGTTTCACCTAACTTCATAGCTGAGTTTTTCTCTAATTCTTTTGTTAATCTTTCACGAATATGACGAGATGTTACAAATTTGCCCTCTTTACCAAAGAAAGGAGAGTCATTGATAGTAAACAACATACTCATTGTTGGCTCATCG
>NZ_CAMLIX010000032.1 GCF_946479975.1 uncultured Flavobacterium sp. | reverse complement strand
AGGAAATAAAATGAAAGTAAATCTTTTAATGGCCAATAATCAGAGATTTGCGTATCCTGGCAAAGTTGAAACAATTGAAGCCGACTTTGACAATGAAACCGGAAATATTTCCTTTAGAGCTACTTTCCCTAATCCAAAAAGATTATTGCGACACGGCGAAACCGGCAGTATCGAAATGCCGATTGTATTAAAAAATGCAATGCTGATTCCGCAAAAAGCCACTTTCGAAGTTTTAGATAAAAAATATGTTTATGTAATTGATAAAGATAATGCTGTAAAATCAAGAGAAGTTGTTGTCATGGCAGAGATGCCTCACTTATTTGTAATAAAGGAAGGTTTGTCTGTAAATGACAAGATACTTCTGGAAGGTCTTCGACTTGTAAAAGAGAATGAAAAAATAGACTACAAATTAGTGCAGCCTCAAGAGGTATTGTCTCATTTAGAATTATATGCAGAATAATCGAATCTTCAAAAAATTAAAAAAACATGTTTAATAAATTTATACATAGACCCGTTTTTGCAATTATAATTTCGATTGTAATTGTCTTTATAGGTTCACTCGCCATAAAGCAGCTGCCTATATCGCAATTCCCTCAGATTGCACCAACAACAGTAAATATATTTATAGCGTATCCGGGAGCCAGTGCAGATGTATTGGTAAAATCAACGCTGATTACCTTAGAGAATTCTCTTAATGGAGTTCAGGGTGTGCGTTATATGGCAACAGATGCAACAAGCGCCGGAGAAGCAACACTCAGAATAATATTTGAACCCGGAACAGATCCCAATCAGGCCGTTATCAGGGTTAAAACAAGGGTAGATCAGGTAATGCCATTATTGCCCGAATTGGTTCAGCGTGAAGGAGTTGTTATCACGCCAATCCAGCCCAGTATGCTAATGTATGTCAACTTGTATTCGAAAAGCAAAAGTATGGATGAAAAATTCCTCTATAATTATGCTAATGTAAAAATGATACCTGAAATTTCGAGGGTAAAAGGAGTAGCAAGATCGCAAATATTAGGAAGCCGTAAATATGCCATGCGGGTGTGGTTAAATCCAGACCGAATGAGAGCTTACAAAATTTCTGTAGAAGAAGTTATGGAAGCATTACAGGAACAGAGTATCATTGGCCGTCCTGGCCGATTAGGGCAAAGTTCGGGTATTTCAGCTCAATCTTTAGAATATGTTTTAACCTATAAAGGAAGATACAATGAACCCAAACAATATGAAAATATCATTATCCGAGCCAATGCAGAAGGGCAGAGCATTCATTTAAAAGACATTGCAAAAGTTGAATTAGGAAGCGAATTTTTTGATATTTATTCCAACTTAGACGGCCATCCTTCTGCGGCTATTGTATTGAAACAAAACTATGGAAGTAATGCAAGTGATGTTATCAATGATGTAAAAGCCAAATTGGAGGAAATGAAAGCTACTTTTCCTCCCGGAATGGATTATAAAATAAGTTATGACGTATCAAGTTTCCTTGATGCTTCTATCGATCAGGTAATGCACACGCTGCGTGATGCTTTTATATTAGTGGCACTTGTTGTATTTGTTTTCTTAGGAGATTGGCGCTCCACACTAATTCCTATTATTGCAGTTCCGGTTTCTTTAATTGGTGCCTTTTTTGTGATCCAGATGTTTGGAATGTCCATAAACTTAGTGACCTTGTTTTCATTGGTACTGGCTATTGGTATTGTGGTAGATAATGCCATTGTTGTCGTTGAAGCCGTCCATGCCAAGTTTGAAGAGTTTCCTCATATCACACCGTACCATGCCGTAAAATTGGTATTGGGCGAAATTGGAGGTGCCGTTATTGCTATTACGGCGGTTATGGTTGCTGTCTTTATTCCAATTGCATTTATGACCGGACCAGTAGGTACCTTTTATAGACAATTCTCGGTTACTATGTCGAGTTCAATTATAATTTCAGCAATAGTTGCGCTTACACTTACTCCGGTTCTTTGTGCTATTTTATTGAAAAATAATCATGGTAAACAAAAGAAAGGCAACATCCTGACCAAATCATTAGATGCCTTTAACAGATGGTTTGAACGACTGACAGGCAAATATGTAATTGTTTTGAAATCTATTGTAAGCAGAAGATGGCTGACCTTTCTAATCTTAATCGGATTTTGTGTGGCGATATTTGTTGAGAATCAGGTGCTGCCTTCAGGGTTTATTCCAAGTGAAGATCAGGGAACAATTTACGGAATTATTCAGACACCACCAGGATCAACTTTGGAAACAACAAATGAAGTGGCGCACAGGCTTCAGAAAATTTGTGAAGATGTTGAAGGTGTAGAATCTGTTTCTTCTTTAGCGGGTTATGAAATCATGACTGAAGGACGTGGATCTAATGCGGGAACTTGTTTGATCAACCTTAAATCATGGTCAGACAGAAAACATTCTGTTAAAGAAATCATGCAGGAGCTTGAAGAAAAATCAAGAAATCTTGGAGCAGTAGTTGAGTTTTTTGAACCACCTGCGATTCCGGGTTTTGGTTCTTCAGGAGGTTTTTCTATGCGTTTATTAGATAAAACGACAAGTACCAATTATCAGGAGTTTGATAAAATCAATAAAAACTTTATGTCTGAGCTAAGCAAACGCAAAGAACTGTCCGGATTGTTTACTTTTTTTGCCGCCAATTATCCGCAATATGAATTAGAGTTTAACAATGATTTGGCCATGCAAAAAGGAGTTTCTATCGGAAAAGCGATGGAAAACCTTAATATTTTGATAGGAAGTACCTACGAGCAGGGATTCATTAAGTTTGGCCGTTTTTTCAAAGTGTACGTACAGTCGGACCCTAAATTCAGAAGACTTCCGACAGATGTTTTAAATCTTTTTGTGAAGAATGATCATGGTGAAATGGTTCCGTACTCTGCCTTTATGAAACTTAAAAAGACACAAGGTCCTAACGAGGTAACACGTTATAATATGTATAATTCAGCTTCCATTCAGGGACAGCCTGCTAAGGGATATACAACTGCAGATGCCATTAAAGCCATTAAAGAAGTGTCGGCTAAAACCCTGCCTAAAGGATATGATATTGCCTGGGAAGGTCTTTCGTATGATGAGGCAGGCAGAGGAAATGAGTCGCTATACATCTTTTTAGTCGTATTGGCTTTTGTTTATTTTGTACTGGTAGCACAATATGAGAGTTTTATTATTCCATTATCGGTAATTTTATCAATACCTATAGGGCTTTTGGGATCTTTTGTTATACTGCAGCTGATGGGCTTGCAAAACGATATTTATGCTCAAATCGGACTTATTATGCTGGTCGGCTTACTCGGTAAAAATGCCGTATTAATTGTCGAGTTTGCAGTTCTCAAGCATCAGCAGGGCGCTACAATTCTTGAAGCGGCGATTGAAGGAGCAAAGGTGCGTTTCAGGCCTATCTTAATGACTTCATTTGCTTTTATTGCAGGATTGATTCCTTTGATTTTTGCTTCCGGTGCAGGAGCCATCGGTAATCGTACAATTGGAGGTTCTGCATTGGGTGGAATGCTTTTTGGAACCATTTTTGGCGTAATTATAGTTCCGGGATTATATTACATTTTTGGTTCATTGGCCGAAGGCCGAAAACTAATTAAAGGAGAAGAGGAAAGTTCATTATCAGATGATTTTATGCATCATGTGCATGATTTTTCAACAAACGATCAAACACAGGAAAATGAAGAATAACAAAAAAATAAAATACGCAGGTTTGTCTTTTATATTACTATGTTTTATAGGATGTAAAGCACCATCTGTAATGGAGAAAACAGAAAATAAAACCGTTCCGCAGGTTTATGCAGATGCTTCTCAGGATACTGTTAATACTGCCAAAATACAATGGAAAAATTATTTTACAGATGAGAATTTAAAAAACCTGATTGGGATTGCTTTAAAGAACAATCAGGAACTAAATATTACATTGCAGGAAATTGAAATTGCCCGCAGTGAAGTAAGAGCCAGAAAGGGAGAATATTTGCCTTTTCTTGGCTTTAATGCCGGAGCAAGTCTTGACAAATCTGGTCGATATACCAGTACAGGTTCGGGCGAAGCTACTACCGAAATTATGCCCGGTAAAGAAACGCCCGATCCTTTGCCGAATTATGGTTTTGGATTATCTGCATCATGGGAAATTGACATTTGGAACAAATTGCATAATGCACAAAAAGCAGCCTTAAACAGGTATTTAAGTTCTGTTGAGGGCAGAAATTTTGTAATTACTAATCTGATTGCCGAAATAGCAAATTCGTACTATGAATTATTAGCGCTGGACAACCAACTGGCAATTGTGAAACAAAATATCGATATTCAGTCCAATGCATTGAAAGTTGTAAAAATTCAAAAAGAAGCTGCGAGAGTTAATGAATTGGCTGTGCGTCGTTTTGAAGCGCAGATACTCAATACGCAAAGCCTGCAGTTTGATATTCAGCAGGAAATTTATCAAACAGAAAATAAAATTAATTTTCTGTTGGGACGTTTTCCTCAGTCGATTGTCAGAAATGACGATGTTTTTAATACTATCATTCCGCCTTTGATCCATGCCGGAGTTCCATCTCAATTATTGGAAAACCGACCTGATATTAAAAAGGCAGAGATGGATTTGATGGCAGCAAAATTGGATATAAAAGTAGCTAAGGCTAAATTTTATCCTTCTGTAGGAATTTCAGCGGGAATCGGATATGAAGCTTTCAATACCAAATATTTGTTGACTTCTCCAGAATCTTTATTTTATTCACTGGCAGGTGATTTAGTCGCGCCATTAATTAATAGAAATGCGATAAAGGCAAGTTATATTTCGGCGAATGCCAAACAAATACAGGCCGTTTATAATTATGAGAAGACTTTGATAAATGCGTATATTGAAGTCGCAAATCAATTATCTAAAATTAAAAACACGGCACAAAGTTATGATCTGAAATCGAAACAGGTTCAGGCTCTTAATGAATCGATACAGATTTCGAATAATTTATTTAGTTCAGCAAGAGCCGATTATATGGAAGTCTTACTGACACAAAAAGATGCATTGGAATCTAAATTTGAACTTATTGAAACCAAAAAACAACAACTAAATGCTTTTGTTACCATTTACAAAGCGTTAGGTGGAGGATGGAATTAATATTTTGAAATTACATCCATCAGAACACAGACCTTCGCAAAGGAAGGTCTGTTTTTTACTTCAAAATGATAATTTTAATTAGATCAGAGATATTAAATCCTTCGGGAAAATTGATAAAATAAAATGAATTTAGAAAAAACACTTATAAAAAAGGAGAACTTGGGAAATCTGGAGAAAGTACTTACCTCTTTACATAGCGATCACCAGCATTCATTAGAACTATGCTGGGCAATCAGGGTTGGAATTAAACAAAAAATTGCCCCTGACAGAATTAAAAATTATGCGGATTGGTATTACAGCAATGAATTGGCCGCGCATTTCGAGATGGAAAAGGAACATATTTTTCCAATATTGGGAATGGAAAATGAATTGGTAAAAAAAGCATTGACATTGCAGCGAAAAATAAAAAAACATTTTACAAAAAATATTTTAATTGAAAAATCATTAAGTAGGATTGAGGAAGATCTTGAAATACTAATACGATTTGAAGAGAGAAATATATTCGCATCAATAAGAAATAAGATGCCATCAAATCAAATTATAGCGAGTTTAAAAACCTATTCTCCTGAACCAAATAGCCAACAATGGAACGATCGCTTTTGGCAATAAAATTCGTTAAATCCTTTGATGACTAATTTTTCTACATTAAAAAAACAGAAAATAAAACATTAGCTTTTTAATATCTAATTTTGTTTATAATAAAAAAGACACAATTTAAATGGAAAGACGCAAGATAATACATCGAAACTACCTTAAACTTATACTTATATCTTCTTTTGTTGGGCTCTGTGGGGCATTGCTCGCTTTTTCACTAAAGAAACTTACTGATTTTTTTGAACATTATCTGTTTAATGCTGTCAGTAATTATTCAGTAGCAATAATTTTATTGCCAACTATTGGAATTACCGCTATTTATTTTTTAAGAAAATATGCATTCAAAAATCGCAAAAATAAAGGAATAACCGAAATTTATAAAACACTTGATCAACGCAAGGATCACTTGCCTTTATTTAAAATACCTTCGCATTATATTAATGGTTTTCTGACGGTAATATTTGGAGGCTCCACTGGTATAGAAGTATCTACTGTTGTAGCTGTTGCCACTATTGGAAACTTTGCCTACAAAAAAAGATTGTCAGCGCAAGTATACAAGAGAGAATTGATTTGCGCCGGAGTAACGGCAGGAGTTGCTATTTTATTTTGCAGCCCTTTGGCTGGTTGGCTATTTGCCCTGGAGGTTATCGCAAGAAAAATAAGCAAAACATTGGCTATTGCCTGCACTTCTTCGGCACTGGTAAGCTGGTTATTTATTTCTTTATTTGATAATAAACCTTTACTTCTATATACCATTGTAGATTGGAATTGGAAGGCCTTACCTTATTTTGTTATTCTAAGTCTTTTTGCAGCAGTATTAGCGGTTTATTTTACACTACTCGTCACCCGGATAAAAGGCCTCTTCGGAACCATTTCCAACAATTTCATGCGTGTGAATTTAGGAGCTTTACTTGTGGGACTATTAATTTACTTTTTTCCAGGCTTATATGGTGACAGTTACGATGCCCTTCGTGAGGTGCTGCATGAATCTGTAACAACCCCGAACGTTTCATTTTTTTTCTTATTAATTATCACTATTCTAAAGCCTCTGGCTGCCTCGCTTACACTTGGTGCTGGCGGCGATGGCGGTGTATTTGCACCAAGCATTGTTTCGGGAGCATTCTTAGGACTACTGGTTGCTTTTATTGGTAACAATTATTTTGGAACAGATTTAATTCCGTTAAACTTTGCCTTGGTAGGGGCAGCGGCTACCTTATCTGCTTCTCTTTTTGCTCCCTTTACCTCTTTGGTTCTGATATGTAGCTTACTGCCAAACGGATATTTATTGTTTGTTCCGATTTTGCTTGGAAGTTTAATTTCTTATTTGTTTTCAAAAAAGCTTTTGCCTTACAATGTTTATTCGTATGATTTTTATTTGACAAAAAAATACAATCAAATACTTTAGATATGTTTTAGGGATTTCCTGAGGTTGAATCAAATATATTCCCGAACCGCAAAATGAATACGCAACATCAGATCCTGATAAAGCCTTTGATGAATATCTTAAAAAAGGACATTAAAAAGGTGAAGTACTGTAATGTAGAAAATATATTGTTATTTGGCCGGAATTGTTTAGCTCAGACTGATTTTAAAAAAATGCTCAAATGAATAAAAATTATAAATATACAGTTCTGAAGATGAGTGTAGATCATAAATTTAAAAATTATATCTTTGTGACACAAAAGAAACATCTCAGCAATACCTTATTTGTTTTATGCTTTTGTGAGGCCAGATAAGGAGATATATTTGATTGTGAAGGCTATTATTATTATTATTATTATTATTTCAAAAAATTATTAAAAGCCGAGCAACTGTTTCGGGTTTTCTTTTATAAATTGATAAAAACTCACTTTCAGTTAAGAGTTTATGTCTTGGAATTTAATATAAATACTCATATTGTGCATTTATAAAACTTCGCCTTTAATTTTTATTGCAATTCTTCCATCAGGATAATTGACGGCATTGCTCTCTACAGTAATTGTTTTACGAATCGGACCGGTTGAGATGCTATTATAAGTTACATCAATTTTCCCTTTTTTACCTGGCATAATTGCCGCAGATGGCTTATTGACCACTACATAGCTTACTGTCGATTCTGCTGCTATAATTAATAATGGTGCATCTCCTGTGTTTTTAAATTCAAATGAGCGGAGGATATTTTCACTTTTTGAAACTTTTCCGTAATCGATTGTATTGTCCTGGGCTAGAAACTCGATTTTTGGCCCTTTTTGCGAATAAATAATTGTACTGGATAATAATAGAAGAAATAGGATGAAATTTTTCATTTTTGAATTATTAAGTTAGTTGCATGTATTGTCATTGAATCATTATGAAAAATATTATTTTGTGTTGTGACAAATATTAAAGTCATTTACTATTTTAACACAAAGACTAAAATATTAAAAATAAATGTAACTTTTGGTAATAACTATATGTTAAAAAAAATAGTTAAGATGTTAGCCAGGGAAATACTTTATTTAATTAAATAAAGTTATAAGTTCTTGTTAAATCTAAATGCATCGATTGTGCGCCCAGTTTAACTCTAGCATCATAAGAAAAGCTATTATTTAATTGCCTGCTGATTCTGAAACTCTTCGATGGTTAAGTTTCCGAGTGCAGAATGTCTTCTGCAGGTGTTGTAGAAGTTCTCGATATAATCGGTTATTGATTTTTCTGCTTTCTCTTTGGTCTCATATTTATTTTGGTATACCAGTTCTACCTTTAGTGTCTTGAAGAAGCTTTCTGCTATGGCGTTATCATAGCAGTTCCCCTTTCGGCTCATGCTTTGGGTTATTTTATTTGTG
The DNA here is from genome assembly GCF_946479975.1 of uncultured Flavobacterium sp. Next base: position 21,238 of record NZ_CAMLIX010000032.1, on the reverse strand, counting down.
GCTAATAAAGCAATAAACTCACGGCAGGCATATTGCTTTCCTTGGTCTGAGTGAAAGAGTATGTCCTGATTGTTCTGCAAAGGACGATTTAAAAGAGCTTTCGTTAAAGAGGTGATGCTGGTATCTTTTGCTCTCATTGTTTCGCTGATTGACCAGCCGATCACTTTACGGTCAAAAAGGTCTATCACCACAGTGAGATAGATCCAGCCTTCATCTGTTTCGATGTAGGTTATATCAGAAACCCAGATTTCGTTTCTTCTGGCTGCCTTAAAAATCTGTTCTAATCTGTTTTCTGCTGATCTGTTATTACGGGGTGGGTTTGTAGTCTTTTTATATTTAGATTTTGCAATGCTTCTTAGATGGTTTTCCTTCATAATCTGCCCGACAAATTTTCTGGAAACTTTTATCCCAATGGAATCTAATTCTTTAGCAATTCTAGGGCTTCCGTATCGGCATTGGCTCCAGTGGTAAATTCTTATAATTTCTTTTATTATATGGGCTTTCCGTACAGACTTTGCAGTGGGTGTTCTTTTCCTCCAGCGGAAGAAACTGCTTTTGTGGATCTGAAAAATCCGGCACATCTTCTCGACAGGAAATATTTCAGCATTTTCTCTGATGAATTCATATTTCACCCGCCGCTCTTGGAGAAGATATTTTGAGCCTTTTTTAGGATGTCCCTTTCAATTTCTAATTCTTTTATCTGTTTCCGCAGCTTCTGCAGCTCATTTTTATGGGTAATTTCATCTGAAGTTTTCTTTATGGTAAATCTGCCTTCTTGGTAAAGCTTCTTCCAATGCTGAAGGGTACTTGTACTGATGTTGAGTTCTCTTGCCACGTCACAGACTCTTCCGCAGTGGATGCTCATGGAAGCGGCCAGAATCTTAAAGCCTAAACTAAAGGTTCTTCTCGTATTTTTCATGCGGTTAAAATTTGCAGGAATAAAATTAGCTACCAGTCAGAAATTTTAGGCAATATATCTCATTTTTTATTGCTTCAGATAAACACTGCCTAAGCGTTTAGTCGCAAAAAAGGTATCAACTCCAATTTTTCATGCTTGTAAAATTTAGCACTCATAAAGTTAGTTGCCAGTCAGAAATTTTAGGCAATATATCCTCATTTTTTATTGCTTCAGATAAACACTGCCTAAGCGTTTATTGCTGAAGTTCAAAATTAATTCAGAATGTCTGTTTAATTTTACTCTGTTTTTTACATGTGTTCTAAAAAAATACGTTTTTGAAGTTTTAGAATTACGAACAGATCTAGCTTTTCAGATGATGAATGAAGAAAGAGTGGAAGTAGAATTAAAAAAAATGTGGGATGACAGTTATCCTGTGCATTCCAATGATATAAAAATGGCTTCTTGGGAAAAATTTCAATCCGAAAATTTTTCTTTGCAAAAGCAAAAAAGAAAAACGCTTCTATTTTGGCTTACTTTTATCATAAAAATCTTTACAAACTTGGTATTATAATTCTTATCTATAGTGTTTATTATTAACTATATATGATGATTATCGTACCGCCAATAATCATAATGACCCCAACAATACCAAGAGGGCTTATTTTTTCATTTAAAAATATCACAGAAAGTATGATTGCGATGGCAACACTTATTTTGTCGACCGGCGCGACCTGCGAAACTTTTCCGATTTGTAAAGCTTTGAAGTAAAATATCCATGACAGTCCGGTGGCAATCCCCGACAAGCATAAAAAAATCAGGTTTTGTTTTGTTAATAAGTGAATGCTATTAGTTCCGCCCCTGAAAAAAGCAATTCCCCAGGCAAGAATCAGGATAATTACAGTTCTAATTGCTGTTGCCAAATCCGTATCGACGCCTTTGATTCCTATTTTAGCAAAAATAGCCGTGAGCGCAGCAAAGAAAGCAGAAAGTAAAGCAAATATCCACCACATAATTTTTGGTTTTTAATTCATAAATGATTCAAAATGATATCGATGAACTTTAATTGATGCAATAAAGTAATGAAAATTGAATTTTTTCTGAATTCATTTAAAGTTAACCAAATGATGATTTTTTTTGTCTCACTAAGTTCAGACCTGAATGTTAAGAAATAATTACAAATTACAGATTCAGGATATATTCAGAATTAAGATATTATTTTGGCGTTATAAATTTTTGATATGCGCCATTATATTTTAACTATTGCTTTTTTTATTTCACTTGCTACTGTTGCACAATCTAACTCCAATAAAGGAAAAATCACAGGAAAAGTGATGGATGCCGAAACAAAAGTACCTATAGAAATGGCAATCATCAGTATTTATAAAACTAATGAAACCAAAGCTTTTAACGGAATTACTACAGATCAAAATGGTTCTTTTTTGATAGATAATCTTCCCGAAGGATCGTATCGTATTGCTATAGAATTTATTAGTTACAAGGAAATTATTTTAAATAATGTAACTATTGCAGCAAGTCAAAATGTGGTTAATTTAGGAACTGTTTCACTTCAGCCCTCAACAAATCAGCTTGATGAAGTTAAAATAATTTCAAAGACAGCAACAATTCAAAATAAAATTGATAAAATGGTTTACAATACCGCCAACGATCTTACAAGTCAAGGCGGTGCTGCAACAGATGTTTTAAAAAGCGTTCCGATGGTGAGTGTGGATATTGATGGAAATGTTGAATTACAGGGAAATCCAAATATTAAATTTTTAATTAACGGAAAACCTTCCAGTATATTTGGAGCCAGTGTTTCAGATGCCTTGCAGGCTATACCGGCGAGTCAGATTAAAAGTATAGAAGTGATAACAAGTCCTGGTGCAAAATATGATGCTTCGGGAACGGGAGGAATTATCAATATTGTTCTTAAAGAAAGCAAAGTTCAGGGAATTAACAGCAGTATTAATTTGTCTGCCGGAACACGCTTAGAGAATGGTTCCTTTAATTTGAATGCGCGCAAGGGAAATTTTGGAATGGGAATTTATTTTAGCGGTAACAAACAATTAAATACAAAAACGAAAAGTATAAGTGACCGTGTTTCTTATAATGCCGCAAGAGACAGTATTGACAGATTGTATCAAAATGGTGTTAGTCCGTTTACCAGAAGCGGATACCAAACCGGAATCAATTTAAACTGGAGCATAACCCCAAAAGATGAATTGACGGGAACTTTAGGCTATAATCATTTTGAAAATAATTCATCGGGAATGACGCTGCAAAATCAAATAGCATCTTTGTCTGATGGAACTATCTTATCACAGATTAACAGTGAAAGAAACTCAACAAGTAATTTTAAAAACAATGCTGTTGACTGGAGTTTAGGTTATAAAAAGATTTTCGAAAAAGAAGATCAGGAATTAGATTTTTTAGTGACATCAAGTTATGGCAGAAGCCAAAATGATGCAGGACAGCAAACGCTTTATCAGGATGATGTATATCCTGTTTCAGGACTTAGAAGTTACAATCCCGGAAAAGATCATCAAACAGAAATAGCTTTAGATTTTGTAACCCCAATTGCAAAAGGATTTACGCTTGAAACAGGATCTAAAATATCATTAGAAACCATAAACAGTAATGTTGTTACAGATACTTTGGCGCTCGATGGTTCTTATATAAATAATGTAGGTCAGACTTATGGTTTTACTTATAAACGAAATATTTATTCGGCTTATTTTTCAAGTTCTTTTGCATTATTTAATGGTTTTTTAAACGGTAAAGCAGGACTTCGTTATGAGCGTACTAATACAACTGCGGATTTTGTTGGTGTGAGCATACCGGACTATGATACTTTTGCGCCATCTTTTACGATTCAGCATAAATTTAGTGAAGACAAGTCTATAAAATTTGCTTATAGTTATCGTATCGAAAGACCTGATTATGAAGAGTTGAATCCTTTTTTTAATATTAGTGATCCACATAATATCAGTACAGGAAATCCATTTTTAAAACCTGAAATTGGTAATCGTTTTGAACTTGGATATAGTAAAACGTTTACCAATGGAGCAAATATTTATTTTTCAGGATACTACCGACGTAATACACAAGATATCCAGAGTTTTACCACATTTCACCCAACATTAAATATCAACGGAACAGATTATACAGATGTAACCTTAACACAGCGTTACAATTTTGGCTCTCAAACTGATATTGGCGCAAGCATCTTTGGATCATTGTCCATCAATAAAAAACTAAATATCAGATCGACTATTGAACTTGGAGAAAGAACAACTACAAATCCTGGTTTTACAAGTGTAAGTGGTTTTAATTACAGGGCGAATTTGAATTTAAGTTACCAGTTTGAACCTACTATGACGGCAGAAATTTTTGGAAATTACCGTTCTTCTCAAAAGAACCTGCAGGGAGAGCGTCCTTCTTCATTTTTCTATAATCTGGCAGTTCGAAAACAGTTTTGGCATAAGGCAGCAAGTTTAGGAGTTACAATGGCAAATCCTTTTAATAAATACATGAACCAAAGATCGACCAAATTTGGAGAAAGTTTTAATCAGGTCAATATTAGGGAAGTTCCTGTTCAGTCGTTCGGGATTTCGCTTAGCTATAAATTTGGAAAACTAGAATTCAAAAAAGGAGAATCAGATCATAATAATGAACCGCAACAGCCAACAATTTAATTAAAAAGACAGCATTTCTTAATACAATATTAAGCATTGGCAAAGGACTAATTCAGATTTAATTCAGGATTGATGAGCAACTTTGTTTAGAGTTTAAATTGCTTATTATGAAATGTTTATCTGTGCTTTTGTTTACGCTTTTCGTCTCTTTTTCACAAGCTCAAAATCTAAAATTATCCAACGAAATTCCCGTTGCGGGAGATCTTGGATGGGATTATTTATCTGTTGATGAACCGGCCCAAAGATTATTTGTATCTCATGGCAATGTTGTTAATGTTATCGATTTAAAAACGAATAAGGCAATAGCTGTAATTCCCGATACAAAAGGAGTTCACGGTATTGCTATTGATAACGATCTTAAGAAAGCTTTTATATCTGACGGAGCTGATAATGATGTTACAATTGTTAATCTTACAACTTTTGAATTGATCGAAAAAGTAACTATTCAGGGCGTTAAACCGGATGCTATACTATATGATAAATTTTCTAAGAAAGTCTTTGTTTATAATGCCAAAAGCAATGATGCAACGGTTATAGATGCTGTTACTAATAAAGTTCTAAAATCAATTCCGCTTGACGGAAAACCTGAATTTTCTGCAACAAATAAAAAAGGTTTGGTCTATGTAAACATCGAAGATAAAAATCAAATAAAAGTAATAGATGCCATCAAACTAGAAGTCGTAAAAACTTTTGATATAAGTCCGGGAGATGAACCTTCGGGACTGGCTTTTGATGTGGTTAATAATAGACTTTTCAGTGTTTGCGGAAACTCAATTATGGTGGTAACTGATGCTATTACAGGTAAAGTTGTTACAACTCTGCCAATAGGCAAAGGTTCTGATGGTGTTTTTTATGATGAAAAACGAAAACTGATATTTAGTTCAAATGGTGAAGGAACTTTAACTGTAATTAAGCAAAAAAATAAAGACAGCTATGCTGTTTTAGAAACTGTTCCTACTGCAAAAGGCGCCAGAACAATTACAATGAGCAAAGCAACCGGTACGATTTATATGCCAACAGCTTCTTTTGGAAAAACTCCTGATGCAACGGCAGAAAACCCAAATCCGCGTGCTGTCATTATTCCTGGGACTTTTAAAGTCTTGACCGTAAAATAATTTCACATCAATTTTGAAAATCTTCATAAAATGAAAAGGTATTTTTTTTTCATACTTGTTTTGATTGGTGTCAGGTCTTTCTCGCAGGAGAAAGATTTGATTTACTTTATTGAGAAGGCCAGAACAAACTCTCCTTTATTGGCTGATTATCAAAATCAAATTAAGATTTCAACACTTGACAGTCTACTCAATAGAGCTGCTTATAAAACTCAGATTGCAGGAAATTTAAATGCAAATTATTCGCCCGTAATTAACGGATATGGTTATGACACCGCTTTGAGTAACGGACAAATGGTTTCGGCTTTGGTTGGCGTAAATAAAAGAATATTAGGTAAAAATCAAATCAATTCGCAGGCAGATTCTTTTAAACTGATTAAAGACGCGCTGGTCATCAATAAAAAAATTGCGGTTAAAGATTTAGACAAAAGCATTATTGCACAATATATTGCTGCTTTTGGTACCGAAACACAAATGACGTACAATAACAAAATAACATCTCTTTTAAAAGAAGAAGAAGTTATTCTGAAAAAACTAGCCAGAAATTCGATCTATAAACAAACAGATTATCTAATTTTTAATGCAACAGTAAAGCAACAGGAATTAACTGCTTTGCAGCTCAAACAGCAATACCAGAATGATTTGGCTTTGTTAAATTACCTAACGGGAGAAACAGATACCACTTTTGTAAAATTAAAAACGCCGGATTTGACCATTAAATCAGATCAGGAACAAAGCAGTGTTTTCTTCAAACAATTTGAAGTTGACAGCTTAAAAATAAAAAACTCAGATAAACTTATTGATAATGCCTACAAACCGTCATTATCGCTTTTAGGAGATGCCGGTTACAATTCGAGTTTTATTTCTCAGGGATATAAAAACTTTGGGGTAAGTGTTGGTCTTGGATTAAGTATTCCTATTTATGACGGAAACCAAAGAAGCCTTCAGCATCAAAAAAATAGTATGGCTTTGGCCACGATTGAAAGTTATAACAAGAATTTTAAAAGGCAATATGACCAACAGCTTTTACTGCTGAATCAAAAATTCAATCAAAGTACGGAAACATATAAAGTATTGCAATCACAATTAGCTGTAGCAGAAACATTAATCGAAGCCAATAAAAAATTACTGCTTACCGGAGATGCGCAAATTACCGAATACATTATTGCCTTAAGCAACATTATTTCGATTCAGAATGCCATTTCGCAAAATACAGTAAATAAACTGCAGATTATTAATGAAATAAATTACTGGAAAGCAAATGAATAAAAAGATATACTCCATAGTAATGCCTTTAATGGCAATTGCACTTATTTTAAATTCCTGCAACAAAACCGCTACGGTAGAAGCTCCGGCAGTAGTGAACGTTCCAGTTACAGTAACAAGTATTGATACTGTGGCAATTGAGAATTATGTTGACCTGAATGCAACAACAACTTATTTGATTAAAAATACCATTAAAGCCAATACAACGGGTTATCTGGAAATTGTAAATGCTGCATCAAATGATTTTGTCAGAAAGAATCAGCTTCTTTTTTCTCTTAAAACGCGTGAAGCAAAAGTGCTGGGAAATACCATTAATAAAATGGATCCGAATCTGCATTTTGGCGGCGCTTTAAATCTGAGGGCAACTTGTGATGGATTTGTGACTGATGTTAATGTTCAAAAAGGAGATTATGTACAAGAAGGTGATGCTCTTGCGGTTATTAATGACGCGGCGAGTTTTTCGATTGTACTGAGTCTTCCTTATGAATTAAAAAGATATGTAAAGCCAAATGAATTACTGGATGTGTCTTTGCCTGACGGAACAACAATAAAAACAAAGGTAGAAAAATACATGCCTAGGGTTGATCCGGCTTCGCAAACGCAGAATGTTATTTTAAAAACATTGCAAAACTCCAATATACCAGAGAGTTTAATTGTAAAAGTTAGAATCAATAAAACGGCTGCAAATAAAATGATCAGTCTTCCTAAAGGAGCTGTTTTGAGCGATGAAACGCAAACTGATTTCTGGATTATGAAAGTAATCGGCAAAAATATGGCCGTTAAAGTTCCCATTAAAAAGGGAATTGAATCAGTTGATAAAGTAGAAATTTTATCTCCAAAATTAAAACTTTCGGATAAAATTCTGCTAACAGGAAATTATGGAGTTGGAGATACGATCAAAATAAAAATAACAAATAAATAAACCGTTATGCTGCCTTTTTTTGCCCGCCATAAAAACGGATTAAGTACGATTATCTTCCTGATTATTTTAGGAGGGATATTTTCTTATTCTAAAATGCAGACCGGATTATTTCCTGAAATCACATTTCCGAAAATAAAAATCATTGCCGATGCAGGTCAGCAGCCAGTAGATAAAATGATGATTACCGTGACCAAACCCCTTGAAATCGCTATTAAAAAAGTGCAGGGATTGCAAACCGTAAGAAGTACGACAAGCAGAGGAAGCTGTGAAATTTCGGCATTTATGGACTGGAAAGCGGATATTGATCTTAGTAAAACAAGAATCGAAGCCCAGATCAATCAAATTAAAAATGATCTTCCGCCGGATCTTCAGGTAACGGTCGAAAAGATGAATCCGTCGATACTTCCCGTTATTGGTTATGCCATTAATAGTAAAGAAAGATCTGCTGTTGATTTAAAAAAAATAGCCAATTATACAATAAAACCATTCCTTTCCCAGATTCAGGGAACAAGCGAAATTCGTGTTGTAGGAGGAAAGGAAAAGGAATACTGGCTTTCACTCGATTATCAAAAAATGAGTGCTTACGGTATTACTCCGGGAATGGTAACCCAAGCAATGAGCGAAACCAACTTTATTAAATCAAATGGTTATCTGGCAGATTATCACCATTTATATTTAACTATTACTGATGCTCAACTTGATCAAAAAGACGAGCTGGAGCAACTGGTAATCCGCAATAACAGCAAAGGAATTATAAGGCTAAGTGATATTTGTCTGGTCGAAATAAGAGAGGCAAAAGAATATATTAAAGTCAATGCAAACGGCAAAGAAAGCATACTAATTGCGGTAATAAAACAACCTGATGCCAACCTTATCGAAATGTCTGATGCCATGAATCAGAAAATGAAGGATCTTAAGGCAATATTGCCTAAAGACATTACCATAAAACCATTTTATGAGCAGGCAAATTTTGTAAATGATGCCGTAAAAAGCGTTACAGACAGTTTACTTATCGGATTGTTTTTAACCATTATCATTGCGGTACTTTTTCTAAAATCAGTAAAAGCAAGTGCAACCATATTAATCACGATTCCAGTTACTTTAAGTTTGACACTCATTGTATTGTATTTTACAGGACAAACATTCAATATTATGACACTTGGCGCGATTGCTGCTGCCTTGGGATTAATTATAGACGATGCGATTGTCGTAGTAGAACAAATTCATCGCACACATGAAGAAAATCCGGACGAATCTGTAAAAATTTTACTGCAAAAAGTGATCAATTACTTATTTCCTGCAATGCTGGGTTCTTCGATAAGTACCATCGTAATTTTTATTCCGTTTGTTTTGATGAGCGGAGTGGCGGGTTCTTATTTTAAAGTTTTGACAGACACGATGATCATTACTTTAGTTTGTTCTTTTTTGGTAACATGGCTGCTGCTTCCGGTGATTTATCTGATGCTTTCAGGAAAAGAAAAATCTTCTGATAATAAACAGCAGGAAGCGCACGATGTAAAAGAACAAAAATGGGTCTCCTTCTTTATTAAAAGACCTATTTTGAGTATAGGCTTTTGTATCGTTTTGGTACTCTCTATTTTTCTTATTCTGCCTAATCTTGAAACTGGTTTTCTTCCTGAAATGGATGAAGGAAGTATTGTTCTGGATTATGAATCGCCACCCGGAACTTCTCTTGAAGAAACGGATCGAATGCTGCGTGAAGTAGAAAAAATAATTATTAAAAACCCTGATGTAGAAGCTTACAGCCGAAGAACAGGAACTCAAATGGGTTTTTTTATTACCGAACCTAATACAGGGGATTATTTAATTCAATTAAAAAAAGACCGTAACAAAACTACGAATGATGTTATTGATGCTATAAGAGCCAAGGTCGAAAACAGCCAGCCTGCTTTAAGAATTGATTTTGGACAGGTTATAGGGGATATGCTGGGCGATTTGATGAGTTCAGTTTCTCCTATTGAAGTAAAAATTTACGGAAACGATCAAAAGAAACTAAATGAAATCGCACAGCATATAAGTAAACTTGTGGAGAATACCCCGGGAACGGCAGATGTTTTTGATGGAATCGTTCTGGCTGGTCCAAGCATTAATATCGAACCCAATTATACTTTGCTGGCCCAATATGGTATTACGCCAGCCGATTTGCAGTTTCAGATGCAAACTCAGTTGGAAGGAAATATTATAGGAACTTTATTAGAGCAGGAGCAAAGCACGGCAATTCGTCTTATTTATAAAAATTCTGATAAAAGAAGTCTTGAAGAAATTAAACAATTGCAGGTATTTCTTCCGGGCGGACAATCTGTGCCACTTTCAAATCTGGTTAAAATTACACCGCAAAAAGGAAGTGCTGAGGTACAGCGTGAAAACCTGCAGATGATGAGCGTTGTAACAGGAAGACTTGATAATGGAGGCCTTGGAACTGTGATGACAGAAATTCAAAATAAAATAAATCAAAACATCAAATTGCCACAAGGTTATTATATTGAATATGGCGGCGCTTATAAAGAACAACAGCAGGCTTTTAGCGAATTATTATTGATTTTGATTGCTTCATCGCTTTTGGTTTTTGGTGTGATTTTATTTTTATTCAGAGATTTTAGAGCTGCTTTGGTTATTCTTCTAATATCTGTATTGGGAATTTCAGGCAGTTATTTATTACTTTTTATAACCAATGTTCCGCTGAATGTGGGAAGCTACACCGGAATCATTATGATTGTTGGGATTATTAGCGAAAATGCCATTTTTACTTTTCTGCAGTTTCGTGAAACCTACAAACTGACTTCTGATGTTAATCAGTCACTAATTTATTCGATTTCAACACGATTAAGACCCAAGTTAATGACGGCTCTTGGAGCCATAATTGCCTTACTGCCTCTGGCTATTGGAGTTGGAACTGGTTCAGAATTACATCAGCCATTAGCAATTGCGGTAATTGGAGGATTTATTGTTGCGATACCTTTATTATTAATTGTACTGCCGAGTCTTTTGGCGATAATCTATAAAAACCCTAAACACCATACTTATTTACTATGAGAGAAAACTACCTGTTTGATTGTCAATGTAATATTAATTTCTAATCTCTATTAAAATGCTAAAAGCTTTTTTATTATTCGTTTTGGGTATTTCTGCCCTTCAGGCACAAGAACATGTGGCAGATTCTATTGTAGTAGTTAAAGATACAGTAGTTCAGGTACAAAAACATGTGGCAGATACTCTTATGGTTAAAGACACAGTACACAATTTAAAGTTTAATTACAAACAGTTAATTATTCCCGGTGTCTTAATTGGTTATGGTTTTATCGGTTTGGAAAGTGACTGGCTTAAGGGCTTTAATTCTCAAATTCGTGATGAGGTAAAAGAGGATATTGATAACAAAATCACTATTGATGATTTCTCTCAATATGCGCCCGCAGCGTCCGTATATGCGCTTAATGCGATGGGCATAAAGGGTAAAAACAATCTTAAGGACAGATCGATCATTTTGGCTACTTCTTATCTTATGATGAGTACTACGGTTTTTGCCTTAAAAAAGATTACACACGTAGAAAGGCCAGATGGTACATCTTATAATTCATTTCCTTCCGGGCATACCGCAAATGCTTTTGCCGGTGCCGAATTTCTTTGGCAGGAGTACAAAGACAAATCAATTTGGTACGGAATCAGCGGCTATATAGTAGCGACTGGAACAGGGCTTTTCAGAATGTATAATAATAGACACTGGCTTACTGATGTAGCTGCCGGAGCTGGGATTGGAATATTAAGTACCAAGGTAGCTTACTGGCTTTTTCCTTATGTAAAAAACAGCATTTTCCCTTCAAAAGAAAATAAAGTTACCTCAATGTTGATGCCGTTTTATAACGGAAAACAATTTGGCGGCGGAATGGTTGTACAGTTTTAAAAGATTTAATTATTTGATTTTTTAGACAATAGATAAAATACCACAAGCTATAACCTTAGCATTTAAAACCTTATTGCAAAAATGAAAATTTCGAAAAATATAAATAGTATAAGAAGAAGTATTATGCGTTTTTTTACCAAAAATATGAGCACCTCTAAAGTTTCTTCAAAGAGTATTGAAGATCCTGCTCAAATAAAAAAAATACTAATTTGCCGGCCAAATGCCAGATTAGGAAATCTTCTGCTTATTACGCCTTTAATTAAAGAAGTCAGCAGTACTTTTCCCAATGCCAGGATTGATCTTTTTGTAAAAGGAGGTTTAATGCGGATAATTTTAAAAAATTATCCGCAGATTGGAGAAATCATTGTGCTTCCAAAAAAGCCTTTTAATCACCTTTTTGCGTATTTAAGAGTATGGTTAAACATTAAGCGCAAAAAATACGATATGGTGCTAAATGTAGATAAGGATTCTTCATCAGGCAGATTAGCTGTAGAAATCTCTCAAGCAGCTTATAAATTTTATGGTGATATTATAAATGATGAAGAGGTAAAGCAAGACGATTATCATCATATAGCGAAATATCCAGTCTACAATTTCAGGGAATATCTAAAAGCTTTGGGTATTGCCACAAATTCTAATCCAGTTGCTACTATCGATCTTGAATTAAGTAAGGAAGAAATCAATCAGGGTAGAAAAATTCTTAACGGAAAATTTGAAAACCAAAAACAGACAATTGCCATATTTACTTATGCAACAAGTGATAAATGTTATTCGGAGTTATGGTGGACTGATTTTTATGAGCTGTTAAAAAGGAAATATGAGCGGGATTATAATATTATTGAAATCCTGCCTTTGGAAAATGCTTCTCAAATTCGATTTAAGGCAACCACTTTTTACAGTAAAGACATTCGTGAGATAGGTTCAGTAATAGCTAATACGGCAATTTTTATTGGTGCCGATAGCGGTATTATGCATTTAGCAAAATCGGTTCATATACCGGTAGTTGGGCTTTTTTCGGTTTCCAATTGTAAAAAATATGAACCTTACGGTGACGGCAGCATTGGAATTGATACTAAAATCAAGTTCAACAAAAATTTGTACATACTAGAAATGGACCGTATTTTACTGGGATGATTCAAAAAAAGCTCTGAATAAATCCTGATTCAGGATTTATTCAGAGATAAATTAAACCAGTACCTTCAAAGCTTTGGGTAAGATGCGTACATTTATGATGTTAGTTTTTATATTGTACTGTTCACCATCGATCTGTGCGTCTATATAGATCTTCTGAGGCATTTTGATGTGCACTTCATTTACTAGATAATGTTTTGCTTTTTTGAAGTTTTCAATTGTATTTCGAAGCACATTAAATCCCAATAAGAGTTTTTCGATAAAAGACAATTCCGGGATAATTACCATATCTAACATTCCATCACTAAGGCTTGCTTTTGGCGTTAAGCTCATATTATATCCCATTTCGTTTGAATTAGAGATAAAGAGCATAAACGGATTCACTTCTATCTTCTGATCCTCAAATGATATAATTGCCTGTTTAGCCTTGTATTGAAAACTTGACGATAGAGCAGCTTTTACATAAGAAGATAATGTTCTGTTACCGGAACGTTCGTATTTTTTTATAATTAAAGCATCAATACCAATTCCCATATTGCTAAAAAAGTAAAAATCGTTTATTTTTCCAACATCCATAAAAGTTGTTTTTCCTTTTTTGATAATGTCAATAGCTTTTTTAAAATCTCTTGGAATATTTAAGTTAGATGCAAGACCATTTCCTGATCCTACGGGAATAATTCCCAAAATAATTCTGGTGTTTACTAAACAAGAGGCAACTTCATTAATCGTACCATCTCCGCCACAAGCTACAATATAATCAGGATTCTGTTTTACTGCTGCTTTTGTTAATTCGACAGCATGCGTTTTATGATTGGTATAATCCACTGCAATTTGATATTCTGAGGCTGGAAAATGCTGAAGAATATAAGAAGCGGCAAGGTTATGTTTGCCGCTTCCTGAAATTGGATTAATAATAAAATGAATATAAGTCATTATTTATTTTAAAAGTTTATTTGTAAAAAGGTAATCAGCAGTTTGATACCACGAAATGGTTTCATCCAAAAAGGACTGATTCATTGGTATTGATTTTAAGCTGTTATCACTTTTGTTCCAAGTGTAAAAAGCCTGTTTTTTCTGATCAGAAAGAATCATAACTTTTTCTTTTTTCATCAAAACAAGTTTGCGATACGTTCCCATAAGAGCCCGTTCTTCAAATTTTGTAGCTAAAACGTTTTTTCCAAAAAAATCAGATTCATAATTCCAGTGAAAAATAGAAAACAAAGTGGGCCAAAGATCAATTTGAGAACATTGTTTCATTATTTTCTGATTGTATTGTTCCGGTAAGTTTACAATAAAAGCTGGAATATGATAATTGGCAACATCAATTTCATCTTTTCCTGCACTGCTCGCACAATGATCAGCAATGATCACAAATACAGTATTTTTAAACCAGGGTTTCGTACTTGCTTTTTTGAACAATTGTCTTAAAGCAAAATCGGTATATTTTACAGCACCTTCACGGCTCGTTCCTGACGGAATATCAATTTTTCCTTCGGGATAAGTAAAAGGTCTGTGGTTTGAAGTTGTCATTACAAAATTAAAGAAAGGCTTATTGTCTTTGTATTGAGAATCAGCAACTTTAAGCATTTTATTAAAAATATCTTCATCACAAATTCCCCATGCATTTTCAAACGTTACTTCGTTATCATTGATATTATTTCGTGTTGTTTTTATCTTATCACTTAAAACACTTCCGCGTCCGCGATCATAAATGGTAAAGCCATTTCCGCCAAAATAAGCGTTCATGTTATCAAAATAACCGTCACCGCCGTAAAAGAAATTACAATCATAAGCTCTCGATTTAAAAACACTGCAAACCGTATAAAGATTCTGGTTTTCTGGTCGTTTTACAATTGACTGTCCTGGAGTTGGCGGTATGCATAGTGTTACAGCTTCCATACCACGCACAGTTCTAGTTCCGGTTGCATAAAGATCATTAAAGAAAATACTTTTCTGGGCCAGACTATCCATAAAAGGCGTAATGTTTTCTTTGTTTCCAAATTCTTTCAGGAAGCTTCCGCTAAGGCTTTCTACAAGCACAAATACAACATTTTTGTTTTCTAATGATGGGGTACTGTCGGTAATAGTTCTGTGGATCGAATATCCCATAGAATTATAACGTGCATTTGGATCTTTAAGTTTCTCTTTTATAATTCCAAAGGCTTTATCATTATCTATCGAAGTATAGAAATCAACATACTTCATTTGGTTGTTTCTAAAGGCAGCAAAAAATGAATAAATTCCTGATTTAGAAATTTCAGAGTTATAACGGTTAGATGACCATTCTGCCTGATAATTATGAATGAAAGAACCAAAAAATAAAGCAATAGCCAAAGCACAGCTCAGTACAACAATTCTTGTTTTTAAACCAGCTTTAGAACTAAAAGTATCAGTAAAAGCTTTTCTTTTGTGAAAAATGAAAAGAAAAACAGCTGTTAATAATAATACACCTCCAATTAATAACGGCAAAGGATATGATTGCTCAATATTGGCCACAACCTCATGTGTATAAATTAAGTAATCTACAGCAATAAAATTGAACCTGGTTTTAAATTCATCCCAGAATGTTAATTCAGCAAAAAAGGTAAACACAAGTATAAATGTGGTTAATGCCGTAAAAAAGCAGACCAATATTTTATCTAATAAGGTTCCTATAAATCTGTTAGGCATTATAGTATAATAAACAATTCCTGCCAGTGATATAAAAGTAATTGTACCAATATCAAAAAATAAACCTGTAAAAAGAGTTCTGACTAAATCAATAATATTCCACGTAACTTCGTCATATTGCCATATAAAGAAAGTAAATCGTAAGATTTGTGACACGATTAAAAACCAGATCATAAAATGGAACAGCAGTGAATATCTGCCAAATTTTGGTAAATGTTTCTTCATATTTTCTTAATATTGTGGCGCAAAGTTTACAACTCAATTCTGAATTAAAACTGAATTTTCGTCTTATTAAGAAAATTAAAACTTATAACTGTAGCCAAATCGGACTACTTGCGTTTCGTAATAATCTTTACTTATATAGTTAAAATCTTGTCCTTTTATATTTTTTTGTAGGACTAATGTATTAAAAATATCGGTGGCATTTAGAAAAACCTCTCCTTTTCCTTTTTGAACCGTCTTTTTTAATCCTAAATCAACAGAAAATCTTGAACCAACTTTTCCCTGCGGAATAATATCCGGAGCGAGATAAATAACAGAAAGCTGACCTTTTAGTGTTTTATCAAATTGTAAAGTATTGTTCCATTTTGCATTTCCGGAAACCATTTCCTTACTTTCGCCATAATAAGTGCTTGGTACAGGGTATAAATTGGTAACAGTAAAAGCATCTATAGTGTTTTTATACAGGTTTCCGTTGATATTGAAAGAATACCACGAAGTAATTTCTTTAGAATAAACAGCTTCAACTCCGAAAGAACTGCTTTCATCGGCATTTTGAAATACATTATAAATTAATGTGCTTCCGGGAACTGTTGTAGCGATACGTGTTATGGTTCCGTTGATTACCCTGTAATAAAGAGAAGCAGTAAAATATCCTTTTTCAAGATTCTTTTTATAACCAATTTCGAAAGCACTGGTAAATTGAGGGCGAAGAGCCGGATTTCCTACTTTAATGATTTCAACATCATCATATTTAGGAAAAATACGAATATCAACTTCGCTTGGCCTGTCGACTCTACGGTTATAAAAAGCGGTGATTTTATCTTTATCATTTATTTTATATCCAAAACGAATGCTCGGAAAAGGTTCAATATAATGATAACCATTGCTTTTATAAGTAGGATGATCTGGGTTTACATCATATTGTAATTTTACATATTCATAACGAAGTCCAAGTTCCGCCTCAATTTTATTGGTTTCGTAGATATAATTAGAATATAGGGCGGGAATAATTTCTTTATAATTTGCCCATCCCCCGGCATTGGCATCAATTGGGGAATTCTGTCCAGCAAAAAATTGCATATTGGTAGGGATTTCTCTGTTTCTGAATTTAAAACCGGTTTCAAAACGACCATATTTCAATGGCTGAACATAATCAAGATTAATATCAATCACTTTTTCATCAGAAAGTAATTTAAAAGAATCTTGTCCCGTATAAGTTGGTAAAATATCGGTAAAGAAATATTTTTCGTCTTCTCTGTGATAGGTATAATTAATTCCGGCATTTAATTTATGTCCTGCTTCTTTAAACTTATGTTCGTAAGAAGCGCTGGCCATAACAGTTGTTTTAAGCTCATCTTCAAGAAAACGCCAAAGACGTAAACGCTCTGAATAATCTTGATTAAAAAAAGGCTCGTCTCCGTTATCAATAATTTTTTCAATTCCAAAAAGCCCTGAAAAAGCAAATGTATTATGTTCGTTATAATTCCAGTCTATACCAGATTTAAGTGTTGTAAAATGAGTATCGCGGTTTCGTACCGTTTGTTGATTGATGATAGTTCCATCCTCATAAGTTCGGGTTACAAATTCATTTTTGTTAAGCGTTTCCGTATATAAATAATCTGCCTGAAGGTAAGCGTTTATTTTATTCTTGCGATAATTTAACGACAACGAAGGGTTCATTTTTGGCGTCATCTGATATTGCGGACGTATGGCAGGTAAATTTGCTTTACGTTCCCATAATGCCCCATATCCGGAACTGATTCCTACTTTTCCGTTCAGTCCTTCCTGTTTGTTTTTCTTGTAAATGATATTGATGATTCCTGCGTTTCCGTTCGCATCAAATTTAGCAGAAGGATTATTGATAATTTCGATTTTTTCGATTGCCGAAGCAGGAATATTATCCAAACCGGATTGATTTCCAAAACCTGTCAGAGCAGTCTGTTTTCCATCAATTAACACCATTACTTTATCATTTCCTCTTAATTGTACTTTTCCGTCATTTATGGTAACGCCCGGAAGACTTTGAATAGATTGCAGTACAGAACCGCCGCTTTGGGTAATATTCTCGGCTACGGAAAATACTTTTTTATCCATTTTTGCACTTATGTCGGAAGTTTTTGAAGTTACTACAACTTCAGACAAGGCATTAATATCTTCTTCAAGATCAATGGTATTCAAGTCCAGGAAATCTGATAGCGTACCTACAAATACTTTTTGCAGTTTTAGTTTGTAGCCTGTGGCAGTAATTTCCAATAAATAGTTTCCGGAAGGAACGGCTGCCAAATTAAAACGGCCGTCTTCAGCTGTAACAGTCCCAAAAAGAAATTTTTGGTCCTTGGTTGATTTTAAAACTATGTTTACATAGGGCAGGGGGGTCTTAGAAGTTTTGTCTTTAATTAATCCTGATAGTGTTGCGGAGTTGTTTTGTGCTGTTACGTTAAAAATTTTCATTACAAGGAATGAGAGCACCAAAATTATCTTTAATTTCATTTGTATAGGTTTTAATCGGCTATGCTTTTAATATAAGTTCCTTGTTTGTCAAAAATCAGGTCGATAGAAGTCACCTGAGCCTCAAAAGTAACTATGCCTTGGGCGTCCGTTATTATCGCAGCTTCTTTGATCTTTATGTTTTTGTAATTTTGTTTGATGTAAGCCAAGGCTTTGGCCGGAAGTTTTTTTACGCTGATTTCTTCTTCAGTTTCTATGATGTTACCACTAGAATCTACAAGCATGGAGCGATCTGTTTTACCTATGGTAAAACTGGCTTCATAATTTTCTTTTTCCTTTTCCCACTTCACATTGGTCTGGTCAGGATAGGATAGTAAAAAGGTCGATTTTACAATGTTAGGGATGTCTTTTTCACTTACGCTCTGCGCTATGGCAAAGGAAGAAAAAAGCAGGACTAAACATGTTAGGATTGAATTTTTCATAAGTACTATTTTTTTAATGGATAAAAAATCTAGTACAAAGTTCAAATATGAATCTGTAGGAAGTTTGAATTTTTTAGAATTTGACGCTGAAACTATGTAGATTATTATCGAAAGTATAGCTTATTTCCCAACGATTAAGTTCCGTTATTTTTTTGATTATTGCCAGACCAAGGCCGTTTCCCTGCGAAGAGGGATTAGTTTTTGAAAATCGATTAAAAAGTTTTTCAATTTTCAAAGGAGTATTTTGACCGGTGTTTAAAAATATTAATTCATTCTCTAGGGTTGTAATAATGATTTTTCCATTTTTTTCATTGTGACGAATCGCATTTAAAAACAAATTATTAATCAGTACCTCAGTAAGGGCTGGATTTCCTTTTATACTTAAAGTAGAGGTAAATTCAGTGATAATCGTTAAGTTTTTAGCATTGGCCTGTTCTGTAAAAAAATCTAAATGTTTTTTAAGATAGTCATTAAGTACAATAGTATTTCTGTCAAGGAAACTCTCGTTGTCAATTTTAGAGAGTAATAACAAGTTTTTATTAAGCCTGTTTAACCTTGATATATCCGTATTTAAAGACGTAACCAGAGAAGATTGTTCTTCATTCAAATTGAGCTGACTCAGGGTATCAATTTTATTTTGGAATAATGCTAAAGGTGTCTGAAGCTCATGGGCTGCATTCTCAACAAACTCTCTCTGACTCTTGTATATAGCTGTGTTTTTCTCGATAAGCCTTACAAGACTTTTATTTAGGCGGTCAAATTCGTCAATATCAGTCGCAATAAAATGTGGTGGTTTATTTTTATCGATTTCAAAATCCTGAATCTGATTCAGCGTATTATAAAAAGGGCTCCAGATTTTAGCGGCAGTGGCTTTTGAGATCCAGATAATTCCAATCAGGAGTACAATAATAATAAATAGAAACATGCCGGCAATGCTAAAGACCATTCCTTCCATTTCCAATAAATTTATCCTCTCCGTGTAAGTATATCTTTTTCCATTTATATTCACGGGAGCATAGAGTACGCGAAAAGGTTCCTGTTCTTTTGCAATAGAATCATAGAGCATTTTACCAACTATAGAATCGCTCCTGACACCCATATCAGAAACAATCATTACTTCATGATTGTATTTGTTCCATAAATCAATATCAGTCTGTGTAAAATCCTTATGGCTTTCCTTGACAAAAGCACCTTTATGAAAATGCAGTACTTCATCAGTTTCATAAATATAAAGCTGTTGGCTTATGAAATAAAATAATGGTGCCGCTATCAATAAAATGATGATAGCATAGGCAAGAAAGCTGTTTGTCGTTTTGTTAAGCAGTTTTTTATTATTCATTTTCCCATTTATACCCAAGTCCATAAACTGTTTTAATATAATCGCCGCTTCCTGCCTGAGTTAGTTTCTTTTTGAGATTTTTGATGTGTGCATAAATAAAGTCATGATTATCGAGCATATCTGCCATATCTCCGGAAAGATGTTCGGCAATTGCAGCTTTTGATAACACTTTATCCTGATTGCCTATTAGAAACAATAACAAATCAAGTTCTTTTTTGGTAATATCTAATTTCTGGTCATTTACACTGACAGTTTTAGAGAGAATTTCAATTACAATTTCATTGAATATAATGCTGTTACTCCCTTTAAAATTCTTGCGGCGGATTAACGCCTGCATTCTAACCAAAAGTTCGGCTAGATGAAAAGGTTTGGTAAGATAATCATCTGCACCAAGATTGAATCCTTCCAAACGTGTTTCAAGCGTTTCTTTAGCAGAAACCACAATGACACCATCCGTTTTGTTTTTTCTTTTGAGTTCCCTTAATATATCAAATCCGTCACCGTCAGGCATCATAAGATCCAGAAGTATGCAGTCATAATCATAAGAATCAATTTTATTCAATGCCAAATTATAGCTTTCTGCTGTTTCGCATTGAATACCATTAGTCTTAAAATAATTTTTAATGCTTTGAGCAATTTCCAGCTCATCTTCTATAATTAAAATTTTCATGGTCTAAATTTAGTTATGAATTTTGAAGGAAAATTGAATATTTAGTTTTTTACCTAATAAATGTAGAGAAAAAAATCTATACTATAAAATAGCATTGATGTGCTTTTTTTGGCAATTGTTCTGCTTTATAATGACTTTTTTTTACATTCTATGATCAGGTAGTTCTGTTGATGCCTTCTTGTAAAATAAAAGCGATTAATGTATTGAAATCTTTTAAAATTCTTAGAAGTAAAATTGATTTCTTTCTGTATAAATAAATTAAAAAAAACAGCATTTAAAAATATTGTTATTTTATTGATGGATAAAAAAATAGAACTTAATCATAAAATAAGTTAAGCAATATTAATTAATTGTAAATAAAGTAATTGGGTATCTGGAATTCAGAATTTATTCAAAGTTCAACAAGAGTTTTGGTTTTAAATATATCAACTACTCCAATGAACACAATTGTCATTAATAATTAT
>NZ_CAMLIX010000031.1 GCF_946479975.1 uncultured Flavobacterium sp. | reverse complement strand
CTCTGCGACCTCTGCGTTACATTGACAAAGTATATCCAACCTGAAACAAATAAAATGAATAACTTTGTGCCTTTACGGCAAAAACAAACAGTAATGGAGTTAAAATGGAAAATAAAGCCTTTTGAGGCATTAAATGTAAACGAGCTATATGATTTGCTTAAACTAAGAAGTGAAATCTTTGTAGTAGAGCAAAACTGCGTTTATTTGGATCTTGATGGCAAAGACAAGAAAGCATTACACCTAATCGGAGAATACGAAGGTAAAATTGTAGCTTATTCGCGTTTGTTCGATGCTGGAATTTCATTTGATAACGCTTCCATCGGAAGAGTAGTTGTTGATGCCAATTACAGAGATAAAAAATGGGGACACGAATTAATGCGTGAAGCCATTGCAGGAATTAAATCCAACTTCGGAAAAGAAAAAATAACAATCGGCGCCCAATTGTATTTAAAGAAATTCTATGAAAGTCATGGTTTTGTTCAAACGAGCGAAATGTATTTAGAAGATGATATTCCGCATATTGAGATGATCCTTGATAAATAAAAACTAAAATTACTAATAAAAAATAAGCCCGCTAGTCAATTTCTAGCGGGCTTATTTTTACATTTTTAAAATCGTTTTATATTCCGTTTGGTTGTTTAAGACAGAAACCGCTCTTTTAATTTCAGAATTGTTTTTGATGTAAAACTGATACAAGCCTTCTTGGTATTGATATCTCTTAATCAATTCTTCCTGAATCATGTTTTTGATTTCTTTTTGGTTTTTGTCCAATAAAGTGCTTTCGCTTTTTTCTAAAGCCGCTAATAACTGCTGATATTCTGGAGCAATTGTTTCGTCTATTTTTTCATTCTTAGCTGCAGCTAAAGTATTTTTCAGAGCCACTTCTGTTTCTGTGTCAAAAGAGATTTTGTTTGTTTTTAGATATTGTTTAAAAGCCGCATAATCAGCATCTGTGATCGTCGGAATTTTATCTCCTAAATTCGGATTTTTATAATAATAACTAGTCGCATAATCAAAAACACCATCATTTCTAATTAAGGCTGTAGCAATCGGACTAGTCTTCGTTTCCTCCAATTCGATATCTGGTAAAACGCCGCCACCGTCATAAACTGTTCTTCCTTTTCTAGTTTTGAAAGCGTTGAAATTCTTAGAATCTGTTTTCTGCGCTACACCGTTTTTGTCTTTATGCGCATAATCCAATGCCTGAATGCATCTTCCAGAAGGCGTGTAATATCTCGAAATCGTAACTTTTAATTGCGTTCCATAAGTCAGATCAACAGAACGCTGCACCAAACCTTTTCCGAAACTTCTGCTTCCTAAAACTACCGCGCGATCCAAATCCTGCAATGCACCCGAAACAATTTCAGAAGCCGAAGCACTTCTTCCATTCACTAAAATAGCTAACGGAATTTGCGTATCAATTGGTTCTTTTTGTGTTTTATAAGTATTATTGTGTTTTTCAATTCGCGATTTAGTGGTTACAATTACTTCATTCTTCGGAACAAATAAATTACAGATATCAATCGCTTCATTCAATAAACCACCAGGATTTCCTCTTAAATCCAAAACGATTTGTGTTGCTCCGTCGGCTTTTAGTTTTTCAAGTGCTTCTTTTACTTCGTTTGAAGCTTTTCTGCTAAAATGAGCCAAAACGATATAACCCGTTTTATCATCAATTTTTCCATAAAAAGGAACAGATTTAATATCAACTTCATCCAAAACTAAAACCGTAGTATTTGGTTTTCCCTGACGTAAGTATTTGATATTGATTTTAGTGTTTTTTGTCCCTTTCAATAATTGCGAAGCATCGTCTTTAAAATCGGCAATTAAAACATCACCAATTTGGATAATTTCGTCACCCGCTTTAAGTCCGGCTTTATCAGCTGGGTAATTTTTATAAGGTTCACGAACCACCAAACGATCTTTTTTTCTAGAAATCAAAGCGCCAATTCCGGTATATTCTCCAGTATTGTTGATTTTAAAGTTGACAACATCCTGTTCATTAAAATAAACCGTATACGGATCCAGACTTGCCAACATGCTTTTAATGGCTTTGTCCATCAAATCACCCGGATTGGTTTCGTCAACATAATTGGTATTTACTGCTTTAAACAAAGTCGTGAAAATCTCGATTTGTTTGGCAATTTCAAAAAAATCTTCTTTAAAACTGGTTCCAACAAACAACATTCCCGCCGCAGCGACTGGTATAATAAATTTCTTTTTGAAATACGGATACATGATTATTCTTTTTTTCTTCTTTTTAATCTTCTTCTAATAAAATAGGCAAATACAACAATTAAAATGACAAACGGCCAAGCACTTAATAGTGAAAGCAATAAATCGGACAATGTATAGAATCCAGATTTAGTGGCGTTCCAAAGTTTAGAACCGTATGATATTTTTACGCCTTCTTTTTCGGCAACTGTTTTATAAAATTCTATTGTGATGGTACTTTCAGAAACTCGGCTTTCCAGATATTTCAACTGACCTTCTTTGGCTTCGATTTCTTCGCGAATCGCTGAAATTTGTTCTTCAATTTCTAAAATTTCACTGACTTTATTCGCTTTCTTTAAAATTTCAAGATAACGTTCTTCGAGTTTTTTCTTTGTTTTTAATCGGGAAGTTAAATCGATAAATTGTTCTGTAACATCTTCTGCAGAAATATTTTTAACTTCAAAATAAGAAACACCTTTAGAGACATCATTTATAAAACGGTCAAAATTCTGACTTGGTACTTTTATAGTTAGATTTCTAAATAAAGTTGCAAAATCTTTTCCTTCAGAATCGTTTATAATTCGTGCTTTACTATTCGCAACCGCTTTTTGAATTTGCCCGAAAGAATTTTCTAAGTCATCAGTTTCAAATTTTAAAGTCGCTTCTTTTATGATTTTTTGCTCGACTTGATGATCTACTTTTGGAGTCGGAGGCGGAGGTGCTTTTGTATCTGCTTGTCGGTCATAAGAAACGTTTTCTCCTTTTGCAGGCATTTTAACTGAAGTAATAACAATGTTATCCTCATTTAAAGCATCAGCTTTATTACAGCCAGAAAGAACTAAAACAAAAACAACTAAATAGAAAATATATCGCATAGAATTTCAATTTAGAGCTAAAACTACAATTTTTTTATCTAAGTTGCTTATTAATCTTACGTTTTGGAATTTACGATTCGATTTTGTTCTCAGATTCTTCTGTTTTATTGATTTGAAGTGAAAATTTCTCAAACAATTGAATCATTTTGGTATTGATTTCTTCGTAAGACAAACGGTCTTTGGTTTGATAAAAAAGCATGATAGAATACGGCTGATCTAAGTTGTCCAAAAGTAAATGTTTGTTCAAACGATAGGTTTCTCTCAAAACTCTTTTGAAGTAATTGCGATCTACGGCTTTCTTGAAATATTTCTTAGAAACCGATACGCCAATCTTAGTTTGTGCTTCTGAATTTCCTTCCGCTTGACGGTAAACCAAACGAAGCGGATATTTAGACACCGATTTTCCATCAGAAAACAATGATCCAATAATTATCTTGCTTTTTAAACGCTCGTTTTTAGGGTAAGTGAAGTTCATTTAATTCAGAAAAATTTTAAAATTTTAAAGGTATGATGGATTTTTCTATATCCGGATATTTTCAATTCCTTTTCAACCCTTTAATTGAATTGGATTCTGCCTATTTCTAATCGCAATTATTTGATTCTCTAATGGAATAATTGGAACTTCTAAGGGCAGATGTTATAAGAATATCTATTTCATTACTACTAAATTTGTTTGTACATGTCTAGTAATAAGTGCGCAATCTAGCTCTTCAAAATTAGATTAAGAAAAGTTATAATCAAAATTGCCATTATTTCCTATTCCACGCAGGGTTAAAATAGCTTTTTTGTTGATTTTAATTCAGAAAAAATTTGCAAATTTTGGTACAAAGGTACAATTAAACCAGAAAAGCGGTTATTGTTTTTAATTTTAATAAGTCTAAAAATATATTTATTACTTTTGCGCATTAATTTTTGAAGCATGGAAAAAATTATATCTTATCCAATATCGGTAATTTATTATTTATTATTTGGTTTGTGTTTGGCTGTATTTCATCCAATTCAATGGATTTGCTTAAATGTTTTTGGCTACCAGGCTCATAAAAAAAGTGTTGATTATTTAAACTTTTTCCTTTTAAGATGTACGAATCTGGTAGGAACAAGATATACGATTGAAAATAGAGATACAATTCCGAAAGGCGTGCCTATTATTTTTGTTGCCAATCACCAAAGTATGTACGATATCGTAGCAATGATTTGGTATTTTAGACGTTTTCATTGTAAATTTGTAAGTAAGAAAGAGTTAGGAAGCGGTATTCCGAGTGTATCTTATAATTTGAAACACGGAGGTTCTGTTTTAATTGACCGAAAAGACCCTAAACAAGCCATACCAGTTATCAAAGGCTTGTCTGAATATATCGAAAAAAATACCAGATCTGCCGTTATTTTTCCAGAAGGAACAAGAAGTAAAACGGGTGTTCCAAAAGAATTTGCGCAAAGCGGTTTAAAAATTTTATGCAAATATGCGCCGTCTGCATATGTTGTGCCGGTTAGTATCAATAATTCGTGGAAAATGGTAAAATTTGGTTTTTTTCCTGTTGGTTTAGGAAATCACCTGAAATTTACAGCTCATCCAGCTTTGGCTGTCAAAGATTACAAATTTGAAGAACTGATGGCGATTACTGAAAAAGCAGTTAAAGAAGGAATAAATGAATATAAACAGGTTTAAGTTTTAGTCCGAGCTAAAACGTAAAACCCCAATCTATAATAAGTAATGTCTATAAAAAACATTAGATTAGAAGTGATGCAGTTTTTGGAAAAAAACGTGGATAGCTTCGTTGAACAGTATTTAATTCCAGTGGAGAAAATTTGGCAGCCGTCTGATTTTTTACCAAATTCTGAAGGAGAAAATTTCTTTGAAGAGGTAAAAGAATTACGCGAAATTGCTAAAGAACTTCCGTACGATTTCTGGGTTACGCTTGTTGGTGACACAATCACCGAGGAAGCTTTGCCTACTTATGAATCTTGGTTGATGGATGTAGAAGGAATTGACCAAATAGAAAATGGTGGAAACGGTTGGTCGAAATGGATCCGTCAATGGACCGGAGAAGAAAACCGCCACGGAGATCTTTTGAATAAATACTTGTATTTGTCTGGTCGTGTAAACATGCGTGAAATCGAAATGACAACACAGCATTTAATCAACGACGGTTTTGATATTGGAACTGGATCTGACCCGTACAAAAACTTTGTATATACGAGTTTCCAGGAATTAGCAACTTACGTTTCTCATAATAGAGTAGCACAGATCGCAAAGAAATTTGGTGATAACAAGTTGTCTAAAATGTGTAAAATGATTGCAGGTGACGAAATGCGTCATCACCATGCATACAGTGAGTTTGTAACTAGAATTTTCCAAGTGGACCCAAGCGAAATGATGTTGGCGTTTCAATACATGATGAAACAAAAAATCGTGATGCCGGCGCATTTCTTGAGAGAATCTGGACAAAAAATCAGTACAGCTTTTGAACAATTTTCAGATTCTGCACAACGTATCGGAGTTTATACTGCGAATGACTATGTTGATATTATGCAGAAATTAATCAACAAATGGGAGATTGATAAAGCGACTAATTTAACAGACGAAGCCGAAAAAGCACGTGATTATTTAATGAAATTACCAGCACGTATGGCTAGAATTTCAGAAAGATTAGTAATTCCGCAAGAAGGCCACATTTTCAAATGGGTTGAACCGGCGAGACTTTAATAATTTTAGATTTTAGATTGCTGATTTTAGATTTTTTGGATTTTGAAAATTGGATTTTAATCCAACGCTTGTCCTCCTGAGCGAAGTCGAAGGACGCACAGTATGGATTTAGCATGAGATCCTTCGACTTCGCTCAGGAAGACATAAAATGAGAATTGAAATTTGAATTTGATGTTGAGATTGAATTTTGATGTTGATTTTTGGAATTTAGAATTTAAAATTGGAATTTAAAAAAAAACATATGTTGATTGTCAAAGGTCTATATCTCTGACAATCAATTTTTTTTATAACGTAACATTAAAAGTGTTTTATGAATAACGCGGCATTAATTACTAAAACCATTGCTTTTGTAAAAGAGAAACTAAACGACGCCGAAGGCGGACACGATTGGTTTCATATTGAACGTGTTTATAAAAATGCACTTTTAATTGCAAAAGATACCGATTGCGATATTACTGTTGTAGAATTAGGCGCTTTACTACACGATATTGCAGATAGTAAATTTCATAACGGTGACGAGACTATCGGTCCAAAAACAGCAAGAGCGTTTTTAGAAGCTCAAGATGTTGCCGAGGACATAATTGCTCATGTTGTCAATATCATTGAAAATATCTCTTATAAAGGCGGAAATTTCGATAAGAAGTTCTCTTCTGTCGAATTGGATATCGTTCAAGATGCCGATCGTTTAGATGCAATTGGTGCAATTGGTGTTGCAAGAGCGTTTAATTATGGCGGATTTAAAAATAGAGCTTTGCATAACCCCGAAATTGCTCCAGTCACAAATATGACAAAAGAGGAATATAAAAAGAACAATGCGCCAACAATTAATCATTTCTACGAAAAGCTTTTACTTTTAAAAGATAAAATGAATACCGAAAAAGGAAAAGAAATCGCTGCCGAAAGACATCGTTTTATGGAAACATTTCTTGCTCAGTTTTACGCGGAATGGGAGGGGATTAAGTAAGCAGTGTTCAGGTTTTTTAGTTTTCAGTCTCAGTTTTCAGTAACAGTTCTCAGTCTCGGTCTCAGTTTTCAGTGACTGTATTTGTTGGAAGTTTTCAGTTCTAATTCATAGTTAGATATGGAACTTCAGATTGCCCCATCGGGGCTAAATATTTATAGAATATTTCGAAATATCGCATAAAAAGCCCCAGCGGGGCGACACATTTGTAGATAAACGCGTCTTCCCGTTGGGGCTTTTATTTGTGTCTTATTTTTTTCTATGAATATTTCATCCCTACGAGATTTTGATATTCAATCAATTTTTAATTATTACAATAGATCTTATCTAGAACTTAGACTTTAAAAGACACATTATTCCAAAAGCACATAGGAATCCAAATGAAAACCATAGCAATCTGGTGATTCTATTGTTTCTAATCATTTCGTTTTTTTCAAATTTTGTCATTTTTAAAGAATTTAATTTGTCAAAAATAAACGAAACAATTGTTAATGTATTGCCCTTAAAAGATTTAAAACCATCACAATAGGATAATTTTATACGGAGATTTTTTTGTCTAATAGACAGATTTTATGAGGATAAAACACAAAAAGCTTCATGTATAATGAAGCTTTTTGTGTTTTAAAGGAATAATACTTTTAGTACATAATTAGGTATTCAAAATAAGTATTGGTAGATGCAGGATTACCAGAAGTATGACTAACAGTAATACTCACACCGGGAACACGTGAGATTTCTTTTAGCATACTACCAGTAAAATCACTATTACTACCTTTCATAATTGTAAATATTACGGAAGTATCTGTTACATTAGGATCGTTAATTACCCAAGTTTTATCTACCCCATTTCCTTGAATAAATCCTGTGCCATATAGTAATTTTTTACGAACAACCCCATTGTCATCTACGGTTAATACATAATCAGATTTAGATCCTATTTGTAAACCGTTTAATTTAAGTGGGTTTGCTGTTGCGGTAACTTCCAATGCATTTGATGGATCTAAAGTGCCAATACCAACGTTTCCATTGCTTTTTACACGCATTCTTTCGGTAGAATTTGTTTTTACAATAAGATCATTAGCATCCGTTGTTCCAACAAAATCTGTTGAAGCATTCGTTCCTGCGTTTCCATTTGCAAGCCAAGGGCGAGTTGCAGCTGATGAAGGTACATCCATTTTGCGTACAACTCCAGTATTATCAACCGTTAGCATTTGGTCTCCAGTAGCTCCTGCTTGTAAACCGTTTAGTTTAAGTGGGTTTGCTGTTGCCGTAACTTCCAACGCAGTTGTTGGATTTACAGTTCCTATACCAATACGATTGTTTAACGCATCTACATACAAATGATTCACTCCATTGCCATTTTGTGCCAGCGAATAATCGAGTGCATTAGTCTGCATTGATTTTAAAACAAATGAACTTTTTCCTCCAGAACCTACATTGTTGTATGGTTTTCCAAAGAACCATTCTCTTCTTGCTCCATCGTCCTGACCGTCCAGCATATACATACCACTACCTTGATTACCACCTAAATCGACTTGCTGGTTTTCAAATATCAATCTTGCTGAAGAATAGTTAATTCTATTACTAATAAGGTGAATATCGTCTACAACATCAAGCATATATTTTGGAGTTGTGCCGTATAATGTGTTTGTTGCTAGTCCGATACCTGTAAAACCGTTATTTTTTATGCGTATTCTTTCTAATGCATTTGTTTTAAAAAGAAGATCAACATTATCAGTTGTTCCCAGAAAATTTGTTGCAGGGTTTGTTCCTGCATTTCCTTTTACTCCCCAATAATAAGGATTGAATGCTGAAACCGAAATCATTTTTAAAACTCCAGTTGTAGGATCTGTAACCAAAATATTATCAGTACTCAAACCACTTTGAAGACCTGAAAATGCTAAAGTATAACTTGAAGAAGTTGTTAAAATAGAAGGCTGCGTTAAAGCTCCACCTAATTGGACATATCCATTTGTTGCTGTTAAGCCATTGTTTGCATACGGATTTATAGTTACTTTTTCTCCAAAGGGACTAACTACAGTTTTGGTCTGGGCCATCAAACAACCGCTGCTTAATAATAAAGTGAGTAATATTTTTTTCATGATACAAATAATTTAGATTAATGTAATTATTAATGCAAAATTATAGTGGTATCAAGGGATGGCTGTCCTTTCAAAGCCTTTTTTCTGTTAAATTAAGGTAATAGGCAGGTAATGTTATGTTGTTGATTGTCAGATTTTTAAATTCATGTAGGTTTTTACTTATAAAATGAATTTATAGATCTGAAATTTTTTATTTAAGAAATATAGTATACTGAAATTTGGAAGTTTTTGAGCAGTTTTTTAACCGCAGCCACAATTCCCGTCTCCGCAGTCTTTTTTCTTTTTAGATTTCCAAAAGAATTTTTTAATCAAAAAAGCAACGGCTAATCCTAATATCGTAAAGGCTATAATTTCTTGAAACATAACTTTTTTATTTTAAAAGTTGATAGGCAATTAATGCGGTAAAATAAGCTAACGAACTCATAAAAACCAACTGCATTGCAGGCCATTTCCATGAATTGGTTTCTTTTTTCGTAATTGCCAATGTACTCGCGCACTGCATGGCAAAAGCATAAAATAGCAATAGCGAAACTCCCGTTGCAAAGTCAAAAACTTTCTTTCCCGTTTCCGGATGAATTTCTGCCTGCATTTTGCTTTTTATAGTCGATTCGTTGTCGGTATCGCCAACGCTGTAAATGGTTGCCAACGTTCCAACGAAAACTTCACGCGCTGCAAACGAACTGATTAACGCAATCCCGATTTTCCAGTCGTAACCTAAAGGTGCAATTGCTGGCTCTATGGCGTGTCCCATTAATCCGATATAGGAGTTTTCTAATTTTTGAGAATTCACTTCATTTTCAAACTGAGTTTCGTCTAAAGATGTATTCGCAAATCTTTCTTTTACAATATTTTCAGCATCATTAAATTCTTTTCCAGGACCGTAAGAAGCCAAAAACCATAAAATAATAGAAATAGCAAGGATTATTTTTCCGGCTCCAACAATAAATGCTTTTGTTTTTTCTACTACATTGATTCCAACGTTTTTGAAAAGAGGCATTTTATAACTTGGCATTTCGACTACGAAATACGTTTTAGATTCTAATTTTAAAACTTTATTCAGAATATAAGCAGACAAAATCGCTGCAAAAAATCCTAAAATATAAAGCGACATCAACGTTAATCCCTGAACATTCAGAAATCCGAAGACACGTTTACTCGGCACAACAAGCGAAATAATTATCGCATAAACAGGCAATCTTGCAGAACAAGTCGTGAATGGCGTTACTAAGATCGTAATAAGGCGTTCTTTCCAATTCTCAATATTTCGGGTCGCCATAATGGCTGGAATCGCACACGCAGTTCCAGAAATCAAAGGCACAACGCTTTTTCCAGATAATCCGAATCTGCGCATGATTTTATCCATTAAAAAAACCACACGGCTCATATAACCGCTTTCTTCTAAAATTGAAATAAACAAGAACAAGAAAGCGATCTGCGGAATAAAAATAATAACACCACCAATTCCTGGAATAATTCCCTGCGAAAGTAAATCGGTCAAAATACCGCTTGGCAGTTCTGCTGCAACCCAGCTGCTCAAAGAAGCAAAAGTGCTGTCAATAAAATCCATCGGAATAGTTGACCAGCTGAAAATCGATTGGAAAATCAAAAATAAAATTGCAAAGAAAATAACGTAGCCGAATACTTTATGCGTTAAAACACGGTCTAATTTTGCACGAACATCTTTTGCCATTGAGGCATCAACTTTTAAACCTTCTTTTAAAATATCATTGATAAACTGATATCTTTTAATGGTTTCTTTTTGCTGAAGACGTTTTAGTTCCGAATGTGATTTGGTGAATGTGTTACGAACTTCATTTCGATCTAAATTCGAAAAATTGACATCCTGCGTAATTACCAGCCACAATTTATATATTAATTGATTTGGAAAAGCATGTCGAAGCTTGTCAAAATAGTCAGGATCAATTACAGAAGCATTCAAACAAGGTTCATGCGGAATGGTTTTATAAGAAACAATTAGTTCTTTTAATTCGGCAATTCCTAAACCTTTTCTTGAACTTACTAAAGCAATTTTGGTTTTTAGTTTTTCTTCTAAATAAGGAATATCCAACGTAATTCCTTTTCTTTCCATACGATCAGACATATTGATGACTAAAATCGTCGGAATTTCAAGGTCTTTTATTTGAGTGTAAATTAGTAAATTTCGTTTCAGATTTTCAACATCTGTAACAACAACAGCGACATCTGGATATAATTTGTCGTTTTTATTTAATAAAAGTTCAATAACCACGCTTTCGTCCATTGAACTTGCGTTCAAACTATATGTTCCGGGTAAATCTAGAATATTGGCTTTGACGTTATTAGGTAACTTGCAGAAACCCATTTTTTTCTCCACCGTAATTCCAGGGTAATTTCCAACTTGCTGGTTAAGACCCGTTAACTGATTAAAAACTGAAGTTTTTCCGGTATTTGGATTTCCAATAAGGGCAACATTGATATTCTGAACGCTCATTATAAATCGTTTTTGATAAGTTCAACTTCAATTTCACGAGCGGTTTCAATACGAATGGCAACATGCGAACCGTTAATATCTAAATACAAAGGATCACCAAAAGGAGCAACCTGAAGTAATTCAACTAAGCTGCCAGGCAGACAACCCATTTCTAATAACTTAAGTGGAATAAGATCGATATCAAAATCTTTGATAATGGCTTTTTCGCCTTTTTTCAGAGTATGTATTGTATTTTGCAAGCTTATTTAGATTGAATTTAGATTGCAAAAATAGGCAATTATTCTATATATAAGGGCATTTATTGCGTGCACAAATGCTAAATGTTTCTAAAAATAAGGGTTTTATTCGTGAGAAAGGAAATCAATGTCTTCCAAAAGTCGTTTTATATCTTCTTTATTTGTTCCGTCATAAAAACCTCGAACGCGGCGTTTTTGATCGACCAAAACAAAATTCTCTGTATGAACCATATCGTAAAGCTGATCTGGTCTTCCTAATTTCACAGCCAGATACGATTTTCTAGCCATAGAATAGATTTCTTTTTTATCTCCCGTAACCAAATTCCATTTACTGTCTACAACGCCATATTTTATAGCATACGCTTTTAAAACCGAAACACTGTCAACTTCTGGGAAAACGGTATGAGAAAGCAGCATTACTTTCGGATTATTTAAAACCGCTTTTTGAACTTCAACTAAATTTGTTGACATTTTTGGGCAGATTGAGCCGCAGGTCGTAAAGAAGAAATCGGCAACGTAAATTTTTCCTTCGTAATTTTTTTGTGTAATGGTATCGCCATTTTGATTCACAAAAGAGAAATCGGCAATCGTGTGGTATTTACTTTTATATTGAACTGTACTGTCTACTAATTCAGGATTTACATCTGACGGATTGTAAATTGGAAGTGTTTTTTTAGGTTTTAATGCCGAGTAAAACAAAGATATCGTAACAACCGAAAACACTATTAAAACAATAAAGAATTTGCGGTATTTATATAGAAGCGATTTCATAAAAATAATTTGGCGCAAAAATACAAAAAGCAGATTCTAAAAACTTTACTCCATTATTTTTTTAACAGCCTTTTGTAACATTTGTATCATCTTGCTGACTAAATAAAAATAGTGTCAATTCTCTATTTGTGAAATTTATCTGTGTTTCAGAATTTCCAGTTAGAATTTTAACATAATTTTTGAAATAATAACAATATGTTTGTATTTTCCATTAAACAATAAACTTTTATGAAAAAACAATTTGCTAAACCTGTGTTTGGTGTACTATCTGCAATGTTTTCGCTAACTGCGGTTAATGCCCAAAATGCTCCAAAAGAACCAGGTATTAATGTATCTTATATGGATACGAAAGTCAGCCCAAGTCAGGATTTTTTCAAATATGTAAATGGGACTTGGCTGGATAAAACAGAAATTCCAAGCGACCGTACAACTTGGGGAAGTTTTAACGAGCTGATCAAAAGAACCGATAAAGATGTAATGGCGGTTTTGAAAGATGCTTCGAAAAATCCGAAATACAAATCGAATACAGATCAAGGAAAAGCGGTTAATTTATTCAATACATATTTAGATACTATCGGAAGAAATAAAAAAGGAATCGAACCTTTGAAACCGTATTTGAAAAAAATCGATGCTATTAAAAATGTTGCTGATGTTCAGAAATATTTAGTAGAAATGGAAAAAGAAGGAGGAACAGGTTTCTTCGGAATTTATATTGGTGCTGATGATAAAAACAGCTCTAAAAATTCTGTAAACCTTGCGCCAAGCGAACTTGGTCTTCCAGATAAAGATTATTATACTGCTGATGATAAGGATTCTAAAGAAAAACGTGGCAAATACGAATTGCACTTAGCAAGAATGATGCAGTTTATTGGAGAAACTCCAGCAAAAGCAAAAGTAAGTGCTGCCGAAATTTTAGCATTAGAAACAGAATTATCTAAAGCAAGATTGAATCGTGTAGAAAGAAGAGACAGCCGTTTACAATACAATCCGATGACGATTGCTGACATTCAAAAATTGACTCCAGCAATTAAATGGAATGAATATTTTACAGGTTTAGGAATAACTAAATTGGATTCTGTAATTGTTTCTGAGCCGAAATATATGACGGCGCTTCAAACTGTTTTTAAAGAAAACAAAGTTGAACAGTGGAAAGAATTCCTAAAATGGGATTTACTTAATAATAATGCGACGAAATTAACAACAGAGATTGATAAAGCTAATTTCGATTTTTACAGCAAAACGCTTAGAGGTGCCATTAAACAGCTTCCTGCTGAAGAAAGAGCGCTTAATTTAGTAAACGGAACAGTTGGAGAAGCTCTTGGAAAATTATACGTAGAAAAATTATTTCCTGCTGAAGCAAAAGAGAAAGCGCAGAATATGATTCAAAATGTAATTTTAGCTTATAAAAACAGAATCAATTCTTTGACGTGGATGTCTCCTGAAACTAAGGTAAAAGCGATTGAGAAATTAAATAAAATCACAATCAAAATTGGTTATCCTGACAAATGGAAAGATTATTCAGCCTTAACAATTAAAGGTGTTGCTGAAGGCGGAACGTATTTTGATAACATGAAAAATGTTTCAAAATGGTCTTTCCAAAAAAGTGTTGCAAAATTAGACAAACCAGTTGATAAAACAGAATGGCATATGTCGCCTCAAACGGTAAATGCGTATTACAATCCGTCTTATAACGAAATTGTATTTCCAGCAGCAATCTTGCAGCCGCCTTTCTACAATTACCAAGCTGACGAAGCGGTTAATTATGGTGGAATTGGAGCTGTTATTGGTCACGAAATCTCTCACGGATTTGATGATTCTGGAGCGCGTTACAATGCAGAAGGAAACTTAGTAGATTGGTGGACAGACAATGATTTGAAACAATTTACTGCTTTAGGAACAGATTTAGCAAATCAATACAGCGCTCTTGAGCCATTGCCGGGAGTTCACGTCGATGGTAATTTTACTTTAGGTGAAAACATTGGTGATTTAGGTGGAATCAACGCTGCTTACGATGGTTTACAATTGTATTTGAAAGAAAAAGGAAATCCAGGTTTAATCGACGGATTTACGCCAGAACAGCGTTTCTTTATTTCTTGGGCTACAGTTTGGAGAACAAAAACAAGAGATGAGGCAATCAAGAATCAAGTAAAAACAGATCCGCACTCGCCAGGAATGTACAGAGCATATGTGCCAATTCAAAATGTTGATGCCTTTTACAAAGCTTTCAATATTAAAAAAGGAGATAAAATGTATGTAGAACCAGAAAAACGAGTTAAAATCTGGTAATCAAATATCATAATGTTAAAACGGCGCTGAATTTCAGCGCCGTTTTTTATTCTATAGAGTTTCAATTAAGAATAAAATCAAATTTGATCTGCTCAAATCTGTAAAATCTGTGTGAAATAAAACCTGTGCATGGATTTTTCACGCAGATTTTACAGATTAAAGCAGATTTGCAGCAATTTGGATTTAAGCTCATTCATAATTAATAATTTTCATCAAAAATTAAATATTATTCTTACAATCAATTATTTTAAAATTTTAACATTGAAATCAAAATAATAACAATATGTTTGTGATTATACAAAAAAACTAAACAAAAATGATTAAAAAGCTTTCCAAACCTATGTTTTGTGTAGTTTCTGCAATGTTTGCGCTGACTACAGTTGAGGCACAAAATACAAAGCCAAAAGAACCAGGAATCAATGTTGCAAACATGGATCCTAAAGTAAGTGCAAGTCAGGATTTTTTCCGTTATGTAAACGGTGCTTGGCTCGATAAAACCGAAATTCCGAGCGACCGAAATTCTTGGGGAGGTTTTAATGAACTTCGTCAAAAAACAGATAGTGATGCTTTAGCTATTTTAAAAGAAGCTTCGAAAAATCCACAGTACAAATCAAATACAGATCAAGGAAAAGCAATTGCTTTGTACAATACGATTTTAGATACTGTCGGCAGAAACAAAAGAGGCATTACACCGCTTAAACCTTATTTAAAGAAAATCGACGCGATTAAAAATGTTGCCGATCTTCAAAATTATATCACAGAAATGCAGCTTTCTGGTGGTTCAGGATTTTTTGGAGTTTATGTTGGAGCTGATGCAAAAAACAGTAGTAAAAATGCTGTAACGCTAAGCCCGGGAACTTTAGGATTATCTGATAAAGATTATTACAATTCTGATGATAAAGATTCTAAAGAAAAACGTGAGAAATATGAACTTCATGTGGCTCGTATGATGCAGTTTATTGGAGAATCTCCTGAAAAAGCAAAAGAAAGCGCCAAACAAATTATAGCTTTAGAAGTCGAAATGTCTTCAACAAGATTGGATCGTGTAGAAAGAAGAGACCGAAGAAAACAATACAATCCAACAGCGGTTGCCGATTTGAAAAAGAATACGCCTTCTATTCAATGGGAAAAATATTTTACAGGAATCGGAATGACAAAACTAGATACTGTAAATGTCGCGCAGCCTCGTTACATGACCGCTTTAGAAAAAACTTTTACAGAAAAGAAAGTAGAAGCTTGGAAGGAGTATTTAAAATGGTCATTATTAAATAAGTCAGCTTCAACATTAACTACAGAAATTGAAAGTGCAAATTTCGATTTTTACGGAAAAACATTAACTGGAGCTTTAAAACAACGTCCGCGTGAAGAAGTTGCTTTGCAGGTAATCAACGGAGCAACCGGAGAAGCTTTAGGAAAATTATATGTAGAAAAATTATTTCCTGCTGAAGCAAAAGCAAAAGCGAAAGATATGATCGCCAACGTAATGCTGGCTTATGAAAACAGA
Organism: uncultured Flavobacterium sp.; assembly: GCF_946479975.1. The sequence continues at coordinate 13,938 of NZ_CAMLIX010000031.1, read as the reverse complement.
ATCAATGCTTTGCCTTGGATGTCAAAAGAAACAAAAGTAAAAGCAATTGAGAAACTAAACAAATTGACGGTTAAGATTGGATATCCTGATAAATGGAAAGATTACTCGAAGTTGGTACTTAAAAATGTAAACGAAGGCGGTACTTATTTTGATAATATGAAAAATATATCACAATGGGCATATGCTGAAAATCTTGCTAAACTAGGAAAACCAGTTGATAAAACAGAGTGGGGAATGTCGCCGCAAACGGTTAATGCTTATTTTAATCCATCTTACAACGAAATTGTATTTCCAGCAGCAATTTTACAACCGCCTTTCTACAATTACCAAGCAGATGAAGCGGTAAATTATGGTGGAATTGGAGCCGTAATTGGTCACGAAATCTCTCATGGTTTTGATGATTCTGGAGCTCGTTACAACGCAGACGGAAATCTTGTAGACTGGTGGACACCAGAAGATTTAAAACAATTTACAGCTCTTGGTGGTCAACTGGCGGCACAGTACAGCGAACTAGAACCACTTCCTGGAATTTTTGTAGATGGTAAATTTACATTAGGTGAAAACATCGGAGATTTAGGCGGAACTAACGCGGCTTATGACGGTTTGCAATTGTATTTGAAAAAACACGGAAATCCAGGTTTAATAGATGGATTAACACCAGAACAGCGTTTCTTTATTTCTTGGGCAACGGTTTGGAGAACAAAATCTCGTGACGAAGCAATTAAAAGTCAGGTAAAAACAGATCCGCATTCTCCGGGAATGTATCGTGCGATTGTGCCAATTAAAAACTTAGATTCTTTTTATGACGCATTCGGAATTAAAAAAGGAGATCCAATGTATTTAGAGCCTTCAAAAAGGGTTAAAATCTGGTAATCAATTTTGAATAATGTAAAAGGGGCGGTTTCGAATTTCGGAACCGCCCCTTTGCTATATGTTTGTTTTTAACTTGAGATCTATGGTCATTCCGTAGGAATGTTTCATCGGTAGCAAAGATATTTACGCCATATTTATTAACGTTCCGTAGGAACGTTTGATATGCACAATTGTAATTTTTTACTACCGATGAAATGTTCCTACAGAACATAGTGCGGTTATTTCAGTTGACTATAAATGTAAGTTTCAATTGCCTTCAATTCTTCATCAGACATTGCCTGAGTAATTGCAAAATTAGTTTTCATAACCGCAAACTGACTCGGATCTACAATTGGATCTGCATTTCCTTTTAAGAAAGTTACGATATCGCCATTTTTGTCTTTGTAGATTTTGGCAATTTCTTTAATACTTGGACCAATCACTTTTTGATCTGGCTGATGACAGGCAGCACAATTTCCAGTTCCTTCAAACAGTTCTTTTCCTAATGCTTCAGGAGTTTTGGCTTTCGCCGATTCATCTTCAGAAACCGATTCAGTTGCTGTATTTGTAGATTCAGAAGCTTCTTTTTTGCATGAAGCAAAAGCTAAAATGGCAGCTAAAATTAAAACCTTTTTCATCTTATTTATTTAAAAGTATTGCTGCTTCTTTAGCAAAATAAGTAGAAATAAGATTAGCGCCCGCACGTTTGATGCACATTAATTGTTCCATCATAATTTTGTCATGATCCAGCCAGCCTCTTTCAGATGCCGCTTTAATCATTGCATATTCTCCAGAAACCTGATAAACCGTTACAGGCACATGAACTGCATCTTTAACCTCACGAACAATATCCAAATAAGCAATTCCTGGTTTTACCATAACCATATCTGCACCTTCTTCAACGTCAGACAATGCTTCCTTAATGGCCTCGATACGGTTGGCATAATCCATTTGATAGGTTTTTTTATCTTTTGGAACAGCAACATCAGCTTCTTTTGGAGCAGAATCCAGAGCATCTCTAAACGGACCATAAAAAGCAGAAGCATATTTCGCAGCATAACTCATAATTCCAACATTCTGAAATCCTGCAGCATCTAGACCTTCGCGAAGGCGTAAAACACGTCCGTCCATCATATCGCTTGGCGCCACAAAATCGGCACCAGCTTCTGCGTGAGAAACCGCCATTTTTACCAAAGCATCAACAGTGCTATCATTTTCTACATCGCCGTTTTTTATAATTCCGTCATGACCATAAATAGAATATGGGTCTAAAGCTACATCTGGCATTACGATCATTTCTGGACAAGCAGTTTTTATGGCACGAATGGCTTGCTGCATCAATCCGTTTGCATTCCACGCTTCTTTTCCAGTATTGTCTTTTAGGTTTTCGCTGACTTTTACATAAATATTTACGGCGCGAATTCCTAAATCAAAAAGTTCTTTTACTTCTTCAACCGTTAAATCTATAGATCTTCTAAAAATTCCCGGCATTGACGGAATTTCAACTTTTACATTTTCGCCTTCAGCAATAAACATTGGAAACATAAAATCTGACGGACTCAAACTGGTTTCGCGTACTAAAGAACGAATGGATTCATTTACTCTTAATCTTCTGCCTCGTTGTAATGGGAACATATAATTTTAGATTTTAGATTTTAGAATTTCAGATTTTGGTCTGATTAAATAAATACAGATGGATAAATCATGGTTTCTAAAACCGCAGTTGTTTTTATTTTTTTTTGAAGTTATGCTGCTTTTTACAAGCGGTGCAAAGTTACTGAAAAAGGAACAGAATAAGGTGTTTAGCGCAGGTGAGAATCCGTTAATATTATCTAAAAATTTGAATTTTTATATTGAATTACATAAAATAGGATTTTTAAAATATTTCCGTTTAAATTTGTGTAATGAAGAAAATTCTCGCTTTATTATGCTGTGTGCTCTTAACGAGTTGTTTTGAGATTACAGAAAGGATCAAACACCACGACGATCAAAGTGGTGAATATACTTTAATGATCGATTTTTCGAAGTCTTGGTTTAAAACTAAATCAGCTATTTGGCTGGAAGAAGTCGACGGCGTTAAAATTCCGAACGAACAGGAAATTACTCAGAAACTAGAAGATTTTAAAACCAAAGCTTTAAAAATTGATGGAATCTCAAATGTGAGTACCAAAACTGATTTTCAAAATTACGTTTTCATTATCAAACTCAATTATGCCAATTTGAAAGCTTTAAACGCCGTTGTGAATACGATAAACAATCAGCGCAATCAGATTCACTTTAGCGGAAGCGATAAAACTTTTGAAAGAATTGCTTCGTATCCAGTTCCAGAAAAAGTGGTAAACGACCCCAAGAAAAAGAAAGATCTAGAAGAAGCCACAATTACTTCTATTTATACTTTTGACAGAGATATTTTGGCTGTTGATAATGCCAACAGTAAGATTTCGAAAAATAAAAAAACCGTTTTTTTGAAACAAAGTATGTACAGCGTTTTTAAAAAATCGACTTTAATGAATAATACCATACAATTAACGCCTTAATTATGAAGCATTTTTACACCTTATTTTTACTATTCGCCACTTATTTGAATTTTGGACAAAACGTTGCAAAACATGATTATTTTGTGCAGTTCAATGGAAATCAGCTTTCAAAAAAAGTCAGTGTAGATGAAGTATTGAATCATCCAATTATCACAAAATACATCAGCAAAAAACCTGATTTTGATCTTCGAAAATATACTTCGATTATTCAAATGGATCAAAAAATTACCATTCACGGAAGTTTTTTAGACAGCGTTCCGTATTATCAATTTACGATTCCGATTAAAAATAAAGAAGCGGTTAGAAAGTATTTGGTTGAAAAACAAAATGCAAATGGTAAAAACGGTGCGATTGAAGATTTCGGAAAATATGCTGTTTTCACTCCAAACGGAAAAAAAAGGTCATTTGTATGGAATGATAATTATTTGGTTGTTATCGAATTGACAAAAAAACTTCGTAAATCTTATGATGATACTTCGAATGCCTTGACAGTAACCGATTCTGTTGCGGTCGTAGATTCGTATGAAAATGAAAATCAAGTTGCAGTTGAGGAAGTTCGCCCACCAGGAGTTATATCAATTGAAAATTCCCCAAAAATTGCGGAGCCAGTTGCAAAAAATACTGATCCTATTTTATTTGATGATCCAGCTGAAACGGAAAAAGATTATTTGTATGATGGAAATCCGTATGAAGAATATACTTTAGCGCAAGCAGAGTTTGATAAAAAACAGATTGAAAGACAGAGAGAAATCATTAAAAAATTATTTGAAAACGGTTTTACTCCGCCAACTTCTTCAAAAATAAATGAGTCGGCAGATATTGCAACTTGGGTAGATTACGGTGGCGCAATTTCAAGTTTGTATTCGATGTACAATTATCCATTGGCAGTTTTGGGAGGATTTGATAAATATCTTCCAATGCAGAAGAACTTTGGCAGTTTTATAAAAGGAATAAATCTTGATTTTTATTTTGACAATGATAACGCTAGAATTGAGGAACTTATAGAATATTCTAAAGATATGGCAGATGCTGTGAGTGAGATTGGTAATAGAAAAATCAACAAAAATATTTTCAATTATTTCCCAGCAGAAAAACCTTTGGGTTATATGTCGTATCACATTAATACAAAAGCAGCGCTTGAAAAATTTCCATCGTTAATGGGAGAAATGTTTCAAAATACGAAACTGGTAAAAGAAGATATTACCGTAATAACCGATTTAATTTCTACCATTGTTGACGAAGAAGCCACAGCAAAGCTTTTTGATGGTGATTTAAGCGCCTTTTTGTACGGAATGAAAGATGTTGAGGTAATGACTAAAAAATACGGTTATGACGAGAATTATGAAGAAAAAGTAACGGAGGAAAAAGTGAAAAAATCGATTCCGTTGTTTTCTGTAATTTTTACTTCAACACACCCTACGTTTGGAGACAAAATGTTGCAATTGGGCGTTCGTAAAAAGGTATTGACTCAAAACGGAAATCTATATACTATCGCGGGAACACAAGAATATGGAGATATTTTTATTTTGAAAGATAAAGATGTGGTTGTTGTGGCCAATACAAAGGACTATTTTGCAACTGGAAAAGGCTCTTTTGTTAGCGATACAAAGAAAACTCTGAAAAAAAACAGTATTTATGGAAAACTAGACATTGCACAAACCATACAATCTTTTGGAAAAAATGCTAAAGCAGATGATTTAATTCGATTTAACAGAATTGCGTCTCAGTTTTCGGACATTGCAATGGAATCACCGAAAAAGTTGATTGACAATAAGTTTAAGTTTGTCTTTAAATTAAACTCTTTCAAATCTAATAAAAACATCATTTTGCAGACTTTAGATTTAGCCGACGAAATGACTAAAAAATAAAAACTGAAATAAAAACAAATCCCCGAAACCTTAAAGTTCGGGGATTTTTTTATTTGGAGGAAGCTGATTAAATCAGGATATAATTTTCAACACATAGAAACATAGTTTTTGAAGATCTATAGTAGGCGTTTCACTAATTTAAATGCACATAGTTTGTCTATGTGTGGAAACTTGTTTCTTCTGCTTCTTTTTTTAATTTTTTTAAGTAATTGAAGCTTTGTAAATAGCTTTTATAGTGTCACCAAGTGCAGCATTAAAATCAGTATCAGGCTGGCCTGCGCTTAAACCTTCAGACAAAGCTCTAGAAAAACTGGCGATTAAGCCGTGGTTTTGAGCAAGTTTCTCATTAGCTTCTTCACGAGAATAACCGCCAGAAAGTGCTACAACACGAACAACATGCGGATCTGAGATTAATTCGCGGTAAAAATCGTTTACAGTAGGAATAGAAAGTTTCAGCATTACTTTTACATCCTTGTCCAGAGAATTCAGTTGTTTTTTGATTTGTTGCTTTAAAATTTCTTCAGATTTTGCTTTGTCTGGACTGTAAATATCCACTTCAGGTTCGATTATCGGAATAAGACCTTTATTGAAAATTTGTAAACCAACTCTAAATTGCTGTTCGACAACATCCCGAATGCCGTCAGGATTTGCTTCTTTGATTACAGAACGCATTTTGGTTCCAAAAATATTTCGTTCTACCGCTCGTGTCAGCAATTCATCGAGATTCGGAATTGGTTTCATGAGCTGCACACCGCCGGCAAGATCTGCAAGACCTTTGTCAACTTTTAAAAACGGAACGATATTTTTCTTTTCCCATAAATAATCTGATGTCCACTGGCCGTCGATTTTACGATCCATAGTGTTTTCAAACAAAATAGCACCAAGAATATAGGCACTGTCAAAGGCAGGACTTTTGATGATTCTCGTTCTCATTTCATGTACAAGACCGTACATTTCTTCGTCATTTAGATAGCTGTTTTCTTCAACGCCATATTGCGATAATGCTTTGGGTGTACTACCGCCGCTCTGATCAAGTGCTGCAATAAATCCTTTTCCAGTCTGCATTCTATTTAATTGTTCCTGATTGATATTTGCCATAATTATGAAATTTAGTTTGTATAAATCCCTGTAATTTAAGCATTTTAATTGGTTTTGGGACAATATTTAGATTGAAGATTTCTTACAAACCAATTTTCTCATTGACCTTGTCGTAAACTTCTTTTACTTTTTTTGGAGGATCAAATCGATAACCGACAGAAAGTTTTACGGTTGCAATATTATCATTCAATCTTGGATCAATTTTATCATCTTGCGCAAAACTTACGGTATTCAAACTTGCAAAACCAAAAAAGCGATCTTTATTATAAGCCAGTTTTAAATTAAAATCGGCTTGATACAAAGCTGAGGTTTCACCGTCGGTGATATTAATTCCCGCGCCTACAGCGAGTCCAGCGCCAATTAAAACCCGATCGCTGATGACAAAATTGTAAAAATAGGATGGAGCCAAAGTAAAAACATAAATATCTCCAGGCGAAGTATCGGGCATATTTAGGTCTAAATTGGTGTAATAAAATGAAAAAGTCGGAATAAAACTTCCAGAACTTTTAATCTGCCATTCGTTTTGACTTACCAAGGTTTTAAAAGAAAATTTATCATTGAAAACGTAAGCCGTTGATCCGCCAATTTTGGTAGTCCGCATTCTTGGCAATTCTGCTGTCACATTATCATCTTTGACATAAAATCCTTTTTGATTGATGAAAGTAAAAGACTGCATCCATTTTTTAAAATAAAAACGGGTGTTGAAATTAAAGTGTTTCGAATTGGAATCGCCTCTATTGTGACTTAGAAATTTTGGTGCAAAACCAAGTGAAACATCAATGATTTTATAATTTAAGTTAAAACCAATCTGTTCTCTACGATTCGGAATAAGGTTCAAAAAGATTTTAGGCTCTTGATTGTTTGATGCAATCTCAAAACTATTTGAAGTATCTAAATAATAAACGCTGGCCGTAATTTTATCATTATAAGTTTTAAAATACGGATTTTGTAATGTGTTGCTTTGGGCGAAACATCCAAAAATGCTGGTGAAGAATGTGGCGCAAAGTAGTTTTAAATTCATGAGCAATAATTTTTAAAATGCTCCAGGGGAGCAGAATATTTATAGCAATTAAATTGCCCGAATGAATAAAGCTCCAGAGGAGCGACATAAAATCAAACCTCTTCAAAAAGATATTCATTTTTATAATCAATATTGAACAATTTTAAAAAACCAATGTATTCTTCTTTGAATGTTCTTTTCTTATGGTGCTCTTCTTGGTTTTCAATGTATTTTATAACATTCGTTAATTGTGAATGACCATATGAAAATGCTCCGAAACCAGTTTGCCATTCAAATTTTCCGTTTATCCAATTTTGTTCATTTATAAATTTTGATGAACTTGATTTAATATCTCGAACCAAATCTGATAAGGATACATCTGGATTTATGCCAACTAAGATATGAATATGATCTGGCATTCCATTAATTGCAATAAGTTTTTGTTTTTGATTGGTGATAATTCCCGTAATGTATTTGTAAATCTCGTCTTTCCATTTTAATGAAATTAAGTTTTGTCTTCCTTTAACTGCAAAAACAATTTGAATGTATAATTGAGAATAAGTATTTGCCATTTTAAAATTATTAGAGGGTAAAGCTAATTAATAATTTTAATCTGTAAGATAAATACAGTTGTTTTTGAGTTGTAAATATGTCGCCCCGCTGGGGCTCTTTTTTTGGGATGATAAAATTGTTCTATAAATATTTCGCTCCGCTGGAGCTTGATTATGGAATAATACATTTTGGATTCTATAAATATTTCGCTATGCTGGAGCTGATTATGGAATGATATATTTATTCTATAAATATTTCACTCCGCTATAGCTGATGGTAGAATATATATAGAATTATATAAATATTTCTTTCCGCTGGGGATGATGATGTAATGATGTTTTTGAATTCTACAGATATTTCACTCCGCTTGAGCTAATTATGGAATTATATATTTTAGATTGTATAAATATTTCTTTCCGCTGGTGCTGATGATGGAATGATATATTTTAAATTCTATAAATTTTTCGTTCCTCTGAAGCTCGCTTTGTTGAATTCCCTGAATATTTCACTCTTCTGGTGTTATTTAATTAATTGCCAAGTCCCAGCGGGACGAAATATTTATAGAACTGAAAGTCTAGACCAGACCAAGAGCTCCAGCGGAGCGAAATATATTTGCTTTCAATGATGATATGAATAAAAAAATGCCCCAAAGGAGCATTTTATTTATGGAAATTAAATTTATGTAGATAAAAAAACATCTGGAGAAATTGTCAAATAAAAATCATTCGTTCATCAAATCCACTCACGTGGGTTTTCTAAAACATTGATTAATTTTTCCTCTTCGCTTCCCACTTCCGGATGATGATCGTAAACCCATTGAACATGTGGAGGTAAACTCATCAAAATACTCTCGATTCTTCCGTTGGTTTTTAGACCGAATAAAGTGCCTTTGTCATGAACTAAATTGAATTCTACATAACGACCACGACGGATTTCCTGCCAGGTTCTTTGTTCTGGAGTATAAGGAAGATTTTTTCTTCTTTCTACAATTGGCACATAAGCTTGAAGGAAACTATTTCCAACTTCGGTTACAAAATTGTACCAATTTTCCATTGACATTTGTTCATTTGCTTTGCAATAATCAAAGAACAAGCCGCCAAGTCCGCGAGCTTCGTTTCGGTGTGCATTCCAGAAATACGAATCACATTGTTTTTTATATTTCGGATAAAACTCTGGATTGTGTTTGTCGCAAGCTGTTTTACAAGTTTGATGAAAGTGAATTCCATCTTCTTCAAACAAATAATATGGCGTTAAATCTTGTCCGCCGCCAAACCATTGCTGAATAACATTTCCGGCCTCATCATACATTTCGAAATATCGCCAATTGGCGTGCACAGTAGGAACCATAGGGCTTTTCGGGTGAATTACCAAACTTAATCCGCAAGCAAAAAAATCGGCTTCACCAACGCCAAACATTTTCTGCATCGTTTCTGGAAGTTTCCCGTGAACGGCTGAAATGTTGACACCGCCTTTTTCGAAAACCGAACCGTTTTCAATTACGCGTGTTCTTCCGCCACCGCCTTCCGGTCGTGTCCATAAGTCTTCGCGGAATTTTGTCGTTCCGTCAACGGCTTCTAATCCTGCGCAGATTTGATCTTGTAATTGTTGTATGTAGGCGTAAAATTGGTCTTTCATGATTTTATGTATTCTGATTTTAACAATCCGAAGTAAACAGAGTTTTGCAAAGTGCCATCACCGTTTCTAAATTCGTCTCTTAAAATTCCTTCTTGTTTAAAATTGTGTTTCAATGCAACTTTTTGGCTTGCGATGTTGATTTCTGAAGTACAAATGAAAACTTTGTTCAGCATTAATTCATTAAAACAAAAATCAAGTGCTTGCGAAACCATTTTGGATGTAATTCCTTTTCCTTGATAATCTTCATCAGTAAAATATCCAAGTTCACATTTAGAAACACGATAATTGATTGTTTTTACGCATAAATAACCAATTAATTCATTGGTTTTAATATCTCGAGCGTAAAAATGGAAACCTTCTTTGTTTCTCTCTTTATCGCAACTTAGCGATATAAATTTTTCGGCTTTTTCTAAAGAGTCTGAATTGTCAAGAGTAACAGGAAATGTTTTTCCAATATGATTTCTATTCTTATCGATTAGTTTATAAAACTCTTCAGGAAGAATATTTTCGATACGGTCAATTTTCAAATCTGTAAAACTCATTTATTTGTTTTTAAGGAAGAAATTTTAGTATTTATTCCAAAAGAAAAGACTTTGCTTTCTGTTTGAATATATTGATAAATAGCCAAAGCTTTTTCATCAAAATTATGATTTTCTGCTTTTGAAAATTTTAAAAGAATATCAGCAAATTGTTCCAATTGTTCCCAATCAAAATGAAGACGCATTAATAAAGTGATTAAATCTTCATTCGAATAATCAATTAAACTTTGAAGGTTTAATCCGAATTCTTTTAATTGATTTTCGATATCTTCCTTTTGTAGATCATTTAAGGGATAAGGTATATAAACAAGCGTGCGTAACGTTTTAAGTACGTTATCAATTCTTATTTTTTCTTCGTCTCTTAAACCTTTGTTGAGCATTTTCTTGAGTTTTTTGTTCTCCTGCAAGGTTTTCAAAACCTTGTAGGTATTCTATTTCTATACAAGCCTTAATTTACACCTACAAGGTTTTGGAAACCTTGCAGGACGAAGCAGGATTATTCAAAAGTATAAGTTTCATTTAAGAGATCATTCTTTTGATTATGACAAAAGATAAAATTTTCAAAATCTCCAAATAAATCTAAAATCTCATTCCGTTCTAATTTTGTCTCTTTATCAGATAAATATGCCTGATAGGATGAAAATTTAAAACTTCTGAAATCTAAATCCAAATGATGTTTCGGATTCAAATGGATATATATAATCAATTGTTTTAGATAAGTTTCGTCTATAAGTTTTATCCTTTTAAAATGTTTTTCAAACAAACTTCCAGTTCTATTTACTTGCTTATTGAACGCTTTTGCATAAGAATTAAATAAGTTTGAAAATGCCTGTGTGACTTCTTTCTCTTCAGTATTTAAACGAACGACAAAGTGAAAATGATTATTCATTAAACAATAAGCAAAAATTGAAATTTTATCAGTTGAATATTTGGCTAGTTGTTTTAAAAAATAAAGTTTGTTAGCATCATTTTCAAAAATAGTTGTGCCATTTATACCACGATTATAAATATGATAATAACAATCCTTCTCTAAAACTTCTAACTTCATTTGTCTTTTACATTTCCTGCAAGGTTTTCAAAACCTTGTAGGTCTTCTTCATGTTTTAATCTAAATTTCAAATATACCTACAAGGTTTTGAAAACCTTGCAGGAGAGTCGATAGTAATTGAAATACTGCGACTGAAAACTGAACACTAAATACTAATTCCCGTATTCCTTCACCGCGTCAATAAATGCTTTTGCGTGATCTACAGGGATATGTGGTAAAATACCGTGACCTAAATTTACAATATATTTGTCTTTTCCGAATTCGTCGATCATTTCGTGAACCATTTTCTTGATAGTCGGAATTGGAGAAAGCAATCTTGACGGATCAAAATTTCCTTGTAACGTAATGTTTCCGCCAGACAAGTAACGCGCATTTCTTGCAGAACAAGTCCAGTCAACCCCTAATGCAGACGCACGGCTTTTACCCATGTCGCCAAGAGCAAACCAACATCCTTTTCCGAAAACAATAACGGGAGTAATATCAGCTAAAGCATCAACAATCTGGTTGATGTATTTCCATGAAAATTCCTGATAATCAACAGGAGAAAGCATTCCTCCCCAAGAATCAAAAATCTGAACGGCATTCACACCCGCTTTTACTTTTTCTTTTAAATATAAAATAGTTGTATCGGTAATTTTTTGTAATAAAGTGTGTGCTGCAGCTGGATTTGAAAAACAGAATCCTTTTGCAGTATCAAAACTCTTAGAACCTTTTCCTTCAACAGCATAACAAAAAATAGTCCAAGGCGAACCTGCGAAACCAATTAACGGAACTTCATCGTTCAACATTTCCTTAGTTAATTTCACAGCGTCGAAAACGTAACCTAAAGTTTCATTTACATCTGGAACAAATACCTTATGAACATCTGCTAAAGAACGAATCGGATTTGGAATGATCGGACCTAAATTGTCTTTTAATTCTACGTGAATTCCCATTGCGCGTGGCACAACCAAGATATCAGAGAATAAAATCGCAGCATCTGGAGCAATTCTGCGAATTGGCTGAACGGTGATTTCAGCTGCTAATTCCGGAGTTTCGCAACGTGTGAAAAAATCATATTTGTCACGCAGTTCTCTAAATTCTGGTAAATATCTTCCTGCTTGACGCATCATCCATACTGGCGGACGTTGTACTGTTTCTCCTTTTAATGCTCTTAAAAATAGGTCGTTTTTTAACATGAGTTTTATGTTTTAACCCGACAGGTTTTTAAAACCTGTCGGGTTTGTTATTGTGATTATTATTTATATTCGTGAATTACATCTTCGATCACATGTTCAATTGTGGGTTGATCTGCGATGATGATGTTTTTGGTGATTTTTTCTAAAGCTTCTGCGGTGGTATCGCCAATGCAGAAACAGATTTCTTTTTTGATTGTATTGTCTTTTAAATAACTCTTAACTCCAGACGGACTAAAAAACAATATCGCTTCTGGACTTGCTTTTATTTTCTGAGGTTGTAAAGTGGTATTGTAAACTTCAATTTCATTGAATTTAATTCCGTTTTCTTTTAAAGCTTCTGGCATAGTATCTCTTCTCATATTGCCGCTGAAAAAAGTAAAACTCTCATTCCCATAAATCAAAGTAATAATTTCAGCTAAATCTGAAGCGTAACCTGTATAAGCAACGACATTAAAGCCATTATCGCTTAATAGCGATTTGGTTTTAAGTCCAACGCAATACACGTTTTTCTTTTTTAACTCTTCTGATTTTGGATCAGATAAAACACTGTGAACCGCATTCTGACTCGTAAAAATCAGACTTTCGTTGAGATCTTTTAATTCGAAAGGTTTGTTTTCGGTTTTAATGAAATCGGCTTCGATTAATTCAATGCCATATTTCATCAACTCTTGTTTATGAAGAGGCGATAATATTTTTGTAGATATTATTTGAATTGATTTTGCCATTATTTCTTCAGAGATTCTTTAATAGACTTCATCAATTCTGTTCCGCCATTATTCAAAATTTCCTGAGCCGAGTTGAAACCTAATTTTTTCCATTCTGAAATATCAACCGTTTTATCGATTTCCAGTTTTTGTTTTCCATCAATAGAAAGTAAAACACCTTGAAAGTGTAAAGTATCTTCATCTTCATTATACGTAACCAAAGATCCGATTGGTGCTGTACATCCGCCCTCAAGCGTTCTTAAAAACTGACGTTCGATGTGTGTGCAGATTTCGGTTTCAATATGGTTTAACTGCGAAAGTGCATCTAAAGTATAATTGTCATTTTCCATTGCTACAACCAACATTGCTCCTTGCGCCGGCGCCGGAATCATCCAATCAAGATTAATGAAATTTTCGGGTTTCAAGTTGATTCTTTCCAAACCAGCGGCTGCAAAAACAGCTCCGTCCCAATTGTTATCTTGCAATTTCTGCATACGCGTATTTACGTTTCCACGTAAGTCAACTACAGTATGATTAGGATATTTATTGAACCATTGTGCCTGGCGACGCAGACTTCCGGTTGCGATGGTACTTGGATTTGTAAAGTCAGGATTTCCTTTATGGACTAAAATATCTAAAACATTGGCTCTTTCTAAAACCGCAGCCTGAACAATACCTTTTGGCAAAGCCGTCGGAACATCTTTCATAGAATGCACCGCAATATCAATATCGCCGTTGATCATTGCAATGTCTAAAGTTTTAGTAAAAATTCCCGTAATGCCAAGTTCGTAAAGTGGTTTGTCCAGAATAATATCACCTTGAGATTTTACGGCAACAATTGTGGTTTTATAACCTAAGTCGTTTAGTTTTTTCTCGACAGTATGAGCCTGCCAAAGCGCGAGCTCACTATCGCGGGTTCCTATTCTA
>NZ_CAMLIX010000030.1 GCF_946479975.1 uncultured Flavobacterium sp. | reverse complement strand
AAACGAAAATGACCGCAGACAAATTAACGACTTTCGATGTATTAATCGAAATACCTAGAGGAAGCAGAAATAAATACGAGTACGATTTTGAAATTAAAAGAATGCGTTTTGACAGAATGTTATTCTCTTCTATGATGTACCCGGCAGATTACGGATTTATTCCAGAAACTTTAGCTTTAGATGGAGATCCTCTTGACGTATTAGTTTTGGTAAACGAGCCAACTTTTCCAGGATGTGTGATGGAAGTTAAGCCAATTGGAGTTTTCCACATGGCTGATGATAAAGGACCAGACGAGAAAATTATTTGTGTACCAGTTTCAGATCCAATTTGGAATTCACTAAACGATCTTTCTGATATTAACCCACACTTAGTAAAAGAAATTGAACACTTTTTCCAAGTTTACAAAGACTTAGAAAACAAAAAAGTTGATGTAGAAGGATGGGGAGACGTAAAAGAAGCTTACGACATTATCGCTGAGTGTACAAAACGTTTTGAAGATATTGAAAATAAACCAGAGGGATTATTTAGTATTAGATAAATTATACCTTATTCTATTATAAAAAAAGCAATACTGCCGTCAGGAGTATTGCTTTTTTGTTTAAATTCGTTCAGTTAGTTTGTTGACTATTAACCAAAACCATTAATAATTATGAATGCATTTATGATTTACCTGCCAATTGTTATGGCAGTTTTAGGATTACTTTTCATGGGAATAAAAAGGACTTGGGTTTTAAAACAAGATGCTGGAGATGGCAAGATGAAAGAGATTTCAGATTACATTTACGAAGGCGCTTTAGCCTTCTTAAAAGCCGAATATAAACTATTAACCATATTTGTAATTATTGCCAGTTTAGCTTTGGCAGGAATTACTTTTATTCCAGGTGTTAAAACACATTTATTTATAGTAATTGCATTTATTTTTGGAGCATTCTTCTCTGCTTTAGCAGGAAATATGGGAATGAAAATAGCAACTAAAACAAACGTTAGAACCACTCAAGCCGCACGTACGAGTTTACCGCAAGCTCTGAAAGTTTCTTTTGGCGGCGGAACCGTAATGGGCTTAGGTGTTGCGGGTTTAGCAGTTTTAGGCTTAACATCCTTTTTTATATTGTTCTTTCATCTATTTTCTGGCGGAGTTTGGAGAGATACCGAAACTATGACTATCGTTTTGGAAACGCTTGCAGGTTTCTCTCTCGGTGCAGAATCAATTGCTTTATTTGCGCGTGTTGGAGGCGGAATTTACACAAAAGCAGCCGATGTGGGTGCCGACTTAGTAGGTAAGGTAGAAGCAGGAATTCCAGAAGATGATCCGCGTAATCCTGCTACAATTGCAGATAACGTGGGAGATAACGTAGGTGACGTTGCAGGTATGGGAGCTGATTTATTTGGTTCGTATGTGGCAACAGTTTTAGCCGCAATGGTTCTTGGAAACTATGTAATAAAAGATATGGGAGGCAGTATCAACGACGCTTTCGGTGGCATTGGTCCAATTTTACTTCCAATGGCAATTGCAGGTTTCGGAATCTTATTTTCTATCATCGGAACAACTTTAGTAAAAATATCAGATGATAATGCTAGAGAAGCACAAGTACAGAAAGCATTAAATATAGGAAACTGGGTTTCTATTGTTTTAACCGCTGTTGCTTGTTATTTTTTAGTAAAATATATGCTGCCAGAAACTATGCAGATGAGTTTTTTTGGAGAAGGTTCTAAAGCAATTTCATCTATGCGTGTTTTCTATGCAACTTTAGTTGGGTTAGTTGTAGGTGGTGCAATTTCATCAGTAACAGAATATTATACAGGATTAGGAACAAAACCAGTATTGGCAATTGTTCAAAAATCTTCAACAGGTGCGGGAACAAACGTTATTGCAGGTTTGGCAACAGGAATGATTTCTACTTTTCCAACCGTAATATTATTCGCCGTAGCAATTTGGATTTCTTATGCTTTAGCAGGATTTTATGGTGTTGCTTTAGCAGCGTCTGCAATGATGGCAACAACGGCAATGCAATTGGCAATCGATGCTTTCGGACCAATTTCTGATAACGCTGGAGGAATTGCAGAAATGAGTGAATTACCAAAAGAAGTGCGTACCAGAACAGATATTTTAGATTCAGTAGGAAATACGACTGCAGCAACAGGAAAAGGATTTGCAATTGCATCTGCAGCTTTAACTTCTTTAGCTTTATTTGCAGCATATGTAACCTTTACAGGAATTGACGGAATTAATATTTTTAAAGCACCCGTTTTAGCAATGTTATTTGTCGGTGGAATGATTCCAGTAGTTTTCTCAGCTCTTGCAATGAATTCTGTTGGAAAAGCTGCAATGGATATGGTTTATGAAGTTCGTCGTCAGTTTAAAGAAATTCCAGGAATCATGGAAGGAACTGGAAAACCAGAATACGGAAAATGCGTTGAAATTTCTACAAAAGCCGCTCTACGCGAAATGATGCTTCCAGGAATTTTAACCATCGGATTTCCTATTTTGATTGTTATTATTGGGAAATTAGTTTACTCAGATAACAATCAGCTTATTGCTGAAATGTTGGGAGGATATATGGCTGGTGTCACCGTTTCTGGAGTGCTTTGGGCAGTTTTTCAAAACAATGCAGGAGGAGCTTGGGATAATGCTAAAAAGTCTTTTGAAGCTGGAGTTATGATCAACGGAGAAATGACATACAAAGGTTCAGATGCGCACAAAGCGGCTGTGACTGGAGATACTGTTGGAGATCCGTTTAAAGATACTTCTGGCCCATCAATGAATATTTTAATCAAATTAACTTGTTTGATCGGATTGGTAATTGCTCCAATTTTGGGTGATGGTCATGCAGCGTCAGATATTGCAGGAAAAGCTTCTTGCTGTGCAAAAACAGAACTTCATGCAGGAGGAATTTCTAAATGCGGCGATATGTCTGGAATGACAAAAGAAGAATGTATTAAAATGTGTAAAGAAAAGGGCTGTTCGCCAGAAGAAACAGCTAAATGTCTAGCGCAGTTCGATGAAAATGGAAACCCTTACAAAAAAACAGATTGTTTTGATACTTCTAAATATGAGAAAAAATCTTCTGTGAAAGTTGAAGTTAAAAACATAAACGGTAAAACTACCGGATCAGTAACTAAAACAGAAAATGGCAAAACAACAACCGAAGTTTTTGAAGGAACAGAAGAAGAAGTTTTAGCAAAAGTTGAAGCTGCGAAATAATATTATTATATCCTAACAGGTTTTTAAAACCTGTTAGGTATTTATGTTGAAGACAAAAAGATAAATAAAACTTTGGCGTTTTATACTTGGATAAATTATGTAAACATTTTATTATCATTTATTTACTATGTAATTCGATAAGATTTTATACCTAACAGGTTTCGAAAACCTGTTAGGATAATTACTAAGAAAGCCTCTAAAATTATTTTAGAGGCTTTTTTTTATTCGTGTAAATCTGTGAAATTAGTGTTTAAAACAATCCGTTCAATTCAGCATCAATTCTATTAATGATATTTCCTAAATCTTCTGGATTATCCACAAAATTGATGTTGTCAACGTCTATAATCAGGAGTTTTCCTTTTGTATAAGTCTGAATCCAAGCTTCATATCTTTCGTTTAGACGGCTTAAATAATCAATTGAAATTGAGTTTTCATATTCGCGTCCGCGTTTGTGAATCTGTCCCACTAAATTCGGAATAGAACTTCTTAAATAAATCAATAAATCTGGTGGTTTTACCAAAGATTCCATTAATTCAAATAATGAAGTATAATTGTCAAAATCACGGCTTGTCATTAATCCCATCGAATACAAATTGGGAGCAAAAATGTAAGCATCCTCATAAATCGTTCTGTCCTGAATGATTTTTTTTCCGCTTTCGCGAATTTGCTGCACTTGACGAAAACGGCTGTTCAAGAAATAAATTTGAAGATTAAACGACCAGCGTTCCATTTGATGGTAAAAATCATCCAAGTACGGATTATCAACTACATCTTCATAATGAGGTTCCCATTTAAAATGTTTCGCTAATAATTTGGTCAGTGTGGTTTTTCCTGCGCCTATGTTTCCTGCTATTGCTATGTGCATTACGGTGTTACGATTTTATAATTGTATATATCTGTAGCTGTAAAAATAGATAAAATTTGGTCTTTGTAATAAAAATTGTCAAATGTTTTTTCTGAAATTTTAATCTCAGAAATTACATCCAAATTTGATTTATTAAAACCTTTAAAGAACAAAAAATGATCTTTACTAAAAATGTATTGAGTTGTATTTATTATTTCGATTTTTCAAAAGCAGCGATTTTTCCAAGCGAAGTAATTTTTCCAAAAATATCGCACGAAAACCAGTTATTGTTTTTGTCAATCCAAGTGAAAGTATTGAAATCGGTTTGATAATATTTAATCGGTTCGGTCAACGGAATAGATACCGTTTTATATTCGTTTTTTAAATAATCAAAAAGTCCAATTTGCTGATTTAAAGTATTGTAAATCCATAACTGATTTTGTGTTGACATTCCGATTGCATCAACAACAATTGGAGTTGGACTTTGAGAAAAATTGATTTCAGTCATTTTATTCAATTGATTGTCCAATAAAACAACGCTGTTGAAATCTTCATAAAACAAAACCATTTTTAACGGATTTTGTAAATCGACTTTGGTGATTTTTCCTAACGAAACATTTTTATATTCAAAAATTTCGTTCCCTTTTGTTTTGCTGAAAACATTGTTTTTTATCTGATAAGAAAAACCAAAAGCATCATAACCTAAAAATTCGTCGGCGTTATTTTGGTAATGAGAAATGTGAATAGGAGTTATGACAGAATCCTGTGCAGACATTAGATTCGCAGTGCATAAAAGCGATAGAAAGAATAAAATTTTTTGCACTGTTTTAAGCATAGAAAATTGATTTACAAGAGTGCCAAATTACAAAAAAACTTGTATTAGAGGTTCATTTTATCCTTTAAACCTTTTTTAAATTCTAATAGTCTAAAAAATAGACGGTTCTATCTATCTACAGAACGCATTAATATATTTAATTTTCAAGATTTTAAAATAAACAATACATTTGAGTGTAAGTTTTTTCTAGCTTACTCAATTTTAAAGAAAATACAATGAAAAAAATACTTTTTTATATGACATTGATGCTTGTTGGAACTCAAATACAAGCTCAAAAAGATTTTCAAGGAATGGCTGTTTACGAGTCAAAAACGCAAGCACCAAAGTTTGAAGGAATGCGAGGTAATAGAGATATTACGCCAGAAATGCAGAAAAGCATGGAAGAACGTATGAAAAAAATGCTTGAGAAAACCTATATTTTAAACTTCGACAAATCGGTTTCTATTTATAAAGAGGAAGAAAAGCTAGATGCTCCAGGACAGCAGCAAGGTTTCCGCGTGATGTTTGGTTCACTTACCGGAGGCGGTGGAACTTTTTATAAAGATGTAAAAGCAAAATCATATACTATTGACAAGGAATTTATGGGCAAAGAATTTCTAATTATTGATTCTCTTCCAAAATTAAATTGGAAAATGGAACAGGAAACCAAACAAATTGGAGGTTATAATTGCTACAAAGCAACGGCTGTTAAAGAAGCAAGTAAAAGTGATTTTAGAAACTTCAGACCTAAAAAAGAAGACGATAAAAAAGATGAAGCTAAAAAGACTTCTGGAGATACCAAAACCAATTTTGCAGACAATTTTGAAATGCCAAAAGAAATTACGGTTACTGCTTGGTACACACCAGAAATTCCGGTGAATCAAGGTCCAGAGAATTACTGGGGGCTTCCAGGTTTAATTTTAGAAATTAATGATGGTACGACTACAATTTTATGTTCTAAAGTGGTTTTAAATCCTAAGGAAAGAGCAGACATTAAACCTTCTAAAAAAGGAAAAATTATTTCTCAGAAAGAATATGACGAAACGGTAATTAAAAAAATGGAAGAGTTTAGAGAGATGAACCGCGGACGTGCAGGCGGACCTCCTCCTATGGGCAGATAAGTTTTAAATTTTAAAAATTATAAATTCCAAATTCCAATTTTTACATTTCACATTCCAATATTCTGATAATGAATAAAGCACTTTTTATTTTTTTCTTACTTTTTACTGCTGTGAGCTTTTCTCAAAGTGTTCGTTTTGATGGTATTATTCAAGATGAGCAGAAAAATCCGTTAGAAATGGCCAATATTATGGCGATCAATAACGGTACAAAAGCAATGGATTCGTACGGAATTACAAATGATAAAGGGAAATTTCAGCTGACTTTAAAACCGAATACTTCATACATTGTCAAAGTTAGTTACCTCGGAATGAAGTCTAAAGACATTGCCGTGACAACTAAAACAGAAAACATGACTCAAAATGTGGTTATGGATGGCGCTGGAATTGAGTTGGAAGGTGTAGAAATTGTACGTGAAATGCCGGTTTCTATAAAAGGAGATACGATTGTTTATAATGCAGATTCTTTTAAAACAGGAACAGAACGAAAACTTGAAGATGTACTGAAAAAACTTCCAGGTGTTGAGGTAAATGCCGATGGAGAGATTGAAGTTGAAGGAAAAAAAGTCAGTAAATTAATGGTTGAAGGGAAAGACTTTTTTGACGGAGACACCAAATTAGGCGTTAAAAACATTCCAGCAGATGCAATTGATAAAATTCAGGTTTTAAGAAATTACAATGAAGTGGGCGCTTTAAAAGGTCTTGAAAATGATCAGGATAACGTGGCGATGAATATCAAATTAAAAGAAGGTAAAAAGAACTTTTGGTTTGGAGATGTGACGGCAGGAATTGGAGTTGGAGAATTGGACAGCCGTTATATTATTAATCCGAAATTGTTTTATTATAGTCCGAAATACAGCATTAATTTAATTACCAATTTTAATAATATTGGTGAACTTCCTTTAACGGCTCAGGATTATTTTAAGTTTACAGGCGGATTCAAAAGCATGATGAAAAAGGGCGGAAGTAATTTTAATGTTTCTTCAAATGATTTAGGAATTTCACTGCTTCGAAACAATCGTGCTAAAGAAATTGAAACAAAATTTGGCGCTACAAACTTCGCTTATTCCGTTAATAAAGCTTGGAATTTGAGTGGTTTCGGAATTCTTTCGACTTCAAAAACAGCATTAGAAACCAAATCTCAGACTACGATTTTAGATTCTGGAGATCAGGATAAACGCGATGAAAATACAAGTCAGAAAAATAATTTGGGACTTTTTAAATTAAGTTCGACGTATAAGCCAAGCGACAAATTTCAGTTTGATTATGATATCTTAACCAAATTGACCAAGCAGGAAGAATACTCTGATTTGTTTAGAGATCAAATTGTACAAAAGCAATCAATTTCAGAAACTATTTTTACGACAAAAAAACAAGATCCGACTTCAATAAATCAGAATTTGAGTTTGTACTACACGCAAAGCGCGAAAAATATTTTTGCTTTTGAAATGCAGCATTTATATCAAGACGAAAATCCGTTTTACAATGCAGATCTGCAGACGCTTCCTTTTCCATTGTCAGGATTTGTTAAACAATCTCGAAATGATTACAATCAAGATCGATTTGTAAAAACCAATAAATTAGACGCCAAATTGGATTACTATTATATGGTAACGCCAAAAAGCAATATCAATATTACGTTAGGAAATACGTATTCGTATCAGAACTTTAATTCTCATATTTTTCAAATTTTAGATAATGGAGAAAGAAATGATTTGAATGCTTTCCAAAATAATAATGATGTCGATTACAGATTTAATGATGCCTTTTTAGGTTTTCATTACAAGATTCTAACTGGCAAATTTACCCTGACGCCTGGTGTAAGTCTGCATTCTTATCAAATGACCAACGGACAGCTGGGATCTGATTATTCTCAGAATTTTGTAAAATTCCTGCCAGATTTCTTTGCTTTATATCAAATTAAAAAATCAGAAACGCTGACGTATAATTTTTCTCTAACGAATGATTTTACAGATATTAATCAATTAGCTGAAGGTTATGTTTTGTCAAATTACAGCAGTTTGTTTCGCGGAAATCGTACTTTAGAAAATGCGACTTCACAAGTGCATTCGCTTCGTTATTTTAAATACAATATGTTCAATTTTGAGAATATTTTTGCGAATGCAACATACACAAGAAAAGTTGATGCCATTAAAACTGAAGCGAAATTTGATGGAAATAACCAATCATCAGTTCCTTACAACTCTAATTTAGCCGACGAAACTTTCTCTGGACTTGGTGCTTACGGACGTTCATTTTTAAAAAATTATAAAGCATCTGTAAATGCAAGTGTCAATTGGTCAAAATTTAATAATATTCAAAATGCGGTTGTAAGAACGACAGAAAGTTTCGTTCAAAGTTATACCGTACGAGCTTCAACAAATTATAAAAAGCTTCCAAATATCGAATTTGGATATAATCTATTGGTCAATAAATACAGCGGTTCAACCTTTTACACTGATAAACCTTTTGCTAAATTGGATTATTATTTCTTAGACAGCTTTTCATTTGTTTCAGAATATGAGTTTTACCATTATTATAACGGAGATAAATCTGTTAATAATGAATATGATTTTTTAAGCGCCTGTTTAATTTATCAGAAGAAAAACAGTCAATGGGAATACAAAGTATCGGCAACCAATTTATTGAATACTAGATATCTTAATGATGACAACTTCACACAGTTCTCAACCAGGGTTTCTCAATATACTGTTCAGCCACGTTACATTATCTTTTCAATGAAATATAATTTATAGTATTTTAATTACATAATTGATGTTTTTTTAAACTTTATTTTCAAAAGAATCAGGTATCTTTGAGTTTTAATTATAAATCAAAATGTTAATTATGCGCAATATTATTTGGAGTATATTGCTTTTGTTTTCGGGAATAGTAACGGTTTCATCGCAGACAAATGGCATCTCAAAAGGAACTTATTTATCTACTAATAAAGGACAAAAAATAAAACTGAATTTGTTAGAAGATAACAAATACGAACTTGTATTCTATTCAGGGAATTATGAAATAAAAGGAGATTCGTTAGTTTTTGCAAAAAATGCAGAAGCACAAACCAATTTTGATCTTTCTTTTAAAGTTGATAAAAAAGCTAAAAATATAAAAGTACACTTTAAAGATCCAGCTTATTATTCTTTTTATATTGGAACTCAAAAAGGAAAAGAAGAAGTTAAATATCAACGACTTTCGGACATTAAAACCAAAGTAGATCCAGATTATTCTAAAGTTGATTTAGATTTTGAAATTGAAAAAGCAGACTTTTTATATTTAGTATATGAGGAGTATGGAGGAAAAAGCAGCGTTTCTAAATTTGCTTTACCAAAAGATGTTTCAGAAGTTGCAATCAGTTATGAATTGGCTGTTTTGGGAGATTTACAAATTGCAGGGATTTACGATAGAAAAACAAATGAACTGAAAATATCAGAACAGTCAGGATTAAATCCGCTTGTTTTTGTGAATGAAAAAGATCCTCAGCCCGTTAAAAAAACATCAAAAGTTTTACCGCTAGAAAGTAAAGTTGTTTCAAATTGGACCTACGCAGGAAAAGAAAATGCACTTTTAAATGAGGATTTTGGTTATACGGCTGATAGTACAGTTGTAACGACAGAGGACGTAGCTCCGGCAGTTTATAAGCCATACGATTTTAAATTAAAGATCGAGAATAATTTAGCCGCAGCAATTAAAGCAACTAAAGAATCAAGTTCAAATAAATATTTGGTAGTTTATATTGATGGTAAAAAAACAGCTAAAGATAGTTTTGATACTTTTATAAAAGATCAAGAAACGCAGACAGGATATAATATGTACGATTCGTACAATGCTTTATATGATACTTACAATTATTATTTGGCTGGAGCCGATGATAAAAAATGGCTTAAAACCAATAAAATTACCAAAGATCCAAGTATTGTTATTTTAAATGGAGAAGGAAAAGTATTGGCTGTTGCAAAATCAGATTTAGCTTCGCAGCAATATAAATTAGGTTATTATGATGATTTTTACAGAAAACTTCAAAGAACAAATGCTTCTATTGCTATTGACAATGCTTTAAAAAACAAAAAAACATCTGATTCTGATTTAATTACAGCTTTTAATAAAGCTGCTGCATTGGAACCTTCTTATGATTATGATACTGCATATACGGTAGAAGATCCTAATTCGACTGAATTTGTGCTGACAAAAACATCTTTAAATCAGAAAGAAGTTGCCCAGACTTGGAAAAAGTTAATCGAGGCGCATCAAAAAGATAAAAATGTAAATATGTTTTTGGTTGAAACAATTTTAAAAGAAATCAAAAACCAAGGATTTACAAAACAGCTTTTTAATGTAGACAGAATTTTAAATGATACCGATTTTTTAGCGATCGATTATATTCTCAAACATTCAGATGAAATTGAAACGAAACGTCTTGAATTCAACGAAAATAAAACAGAAATTCACAATATAGGAAATGCTGTTTCTGAAGTTTGTAACGCATTACAGCAAAATCTGTACGCTTCTCAAGATGGAGTGACGGGAGAGATTAATAAAGATAAAATCAATTCTGTTTACAAAAAGATCATCGCATCTGGAAAAGGAAATTTTGATGCTTATAAAAACTATTTTGATTATTTAGGTCAACTTGCACAACAAGATGGTTCTAATGCACTTTATTTAAAAGAGTTTAAAACTTATTTTGATGCTAATTTAGCTGGATCAAGTCCAATTGAAAAATTAGATGCTATTTTTTCTACTCTAGATTCTAGCTCAAGTTATTCTTATGATGGCTGGAACTCTTTTAAAAGTTACCATTCAGACCTTTGTAATAATGTCGCATGGACTGTGGTAACGAATCCAGTAAACGCAGCTTATTTAAAAGATGCTATAAAATGGTCAGAATATAGTGTAATTGTAACTAAAAATAGTCCGTATTATTTAGATACTTTGGCGCAGTTGTATTATAAAGATGGTCAGAAAGACAAAGCAATCGAAACACAAAAGCAGGCAGTAAAATATCTTGATGCTAACGTCGAAGAACAAACTGCAAATGATATAAAAGACGTTCTGGCTAAAATGCAAAACGGAACATATTAAAAAAAAATAAAATGCAAAAAGAAAGGCTGTCTAAAATTTTTAGACAGCCTTTTTTATATTAAAACTCAGATTGAATTACAATCCAAAAGCAGTTTTTACTTGGTCAACAAAATCAAGTTTTTCCCATGTAAACAATTCAACAGTAACTGTTTTTTCATTTCCACCTGGGGCAGAGAAAGTTTTAGTAACCGTTTCTGGTTTACGTCCCATGTGTCCGTAAGCAGCAGTTTCGCTGTAGATTGGGTTTCTTAATTTTAAACGTTGCTCAATAAAGTAAGGACGCATATCAAAGATAGCTTCTACTTTTTTAGCGATTTCACCGTTTGTTAAGTTTACTTTAGAAGTTCCGTAAGTTTCAATGAAAATTCCCATTGGCTGTGCAACTCCAATTGCATAAGAAACCTGAACTAAGATTTCGTCAGCAACACCTGCAGCAACTAAGTTTTTAGCGATATGACGTGTAGCATAAGCGGCACTTCTATCTACTTTACTTGGATCTTTTCCAGAGAATGCACCACCACCGTGAGCACCTTTACCACCGTAAGTATCAACGATAATTTTTCTTCCTGTTAAACCAGTATCTCCGTGAGGACCTCCAATAACGAATTTTCCTGTTGGGTTAATATGGTAGTTGATTTTATCGTTAAATAAGTGAGCGTGCTCTGGGTTTTTAGCGATAATTCTAGGAATCAAGATTTCAACAATATCTTTTTTGATTTTCGCTAACATTGCAGCTTCTTCATCAAAATCGTCGTGTTGCGTTGAGATAACAATCGCATCAATACGAGTTGGTTTGTTATCGTCGCTGTATTCTAAAGTTACTTGAGATTTAGCATCTGGACGTAAGTAATCAATTTCTTTGTTCTCACGTCTTAAAATTGCTAATTCTTGTAATAATTTATGAGATAAATCTAATGCCAATGGCATGTAGTTTTCAGTTTCGTTTGTAGCGTAACCAAACATCATTCCTTGATCTCCAGCACCTTGCTCTTCTGGCTTAGCTCTGTCAACACCTTGGTTAATGTCTGCAGATTGTTCGTGAATAGCAGAAAGAATACCGCAAGAATTTGCTTCAAACATGTACTCACTTTTAGTATATCCAATTTTACGGATTACCTCACGTGCAATTTGCTGTACATCTAGATAGGTATTCGATTTTACTTCACCTGCTAAAATTACCTGACCTGTAGTAACCAATGTTTCACAAGCTACTTTTGAGTCAGCATCAAATGCCAGAAAGTTATCAATTAATGCATCCGAAATTTGATCTGCAACTTTGTCTGGATGCCCTTCACTAACAGATTCTGACGTAAATAAATAAGCCATAATAATGATTAAATTTAAAATTAAGCGAGGAAAATAATTGCTAAAAAGGGCTAAAGGAGAGTTCCTGCTTTAGCATTTTTTATTACTGAAACGAATCTTTCAGCACTCATAACGAACCATTTCATTATGAAGAGGTTGCAATCAGTTCAAATTTTTCCTCTGTATTCGGGTGCAAAGGTATAAAACCATTTTGATTTGCAAATTAAAGTTCAACTTTTTTTATTTTTTATGATAGAAATTTAACAGAAGTATAGTATTTTGATAGGGTATTGGAAAATATTTTAATTTTTGTTTGGCTGGTTCAAAAATAGTTCAGACATTTGCCTCGTTAAAATAACAGAAAACAAATGAAATTTACAGTTAACAATATGATGTCTTGTAAGATGCCGGAATTCTCCGCAGAGACTCTATTGTAATTTTTTTTCAAAAACATATAAATAGAACCTCTGCAAACCGCAGAGGTTTTTTTTTGTTCAAAATTAAAAGCTGTAAGATTTTTTTCTAAAACCAAAAACAATAATTAATCAGTAAAAGAAATGAAGAAAAATGTACTAATCGTTTTAGGGCTCGTATCATTTTCTGGCCTTTATGCTCAGGATAATAAAAAAGAACAGGATACTTTAAAAAATAATGAACTAACAGAAGTAACAGTTATAGGATCTAGAAGTAAAAACAGAGTAAAAACAGACGTACCGGTTCCGGTCGATGTTTTTAATGTAGCCGAAATAACAAAAGGAGCGCCTCAAACCAGCGTAACTCAAATTTTAAATTATGTTGCGCCTTCGTTTACCAGTAACGCAACATCAACAGCAGATGCAACTGACCACGTTGATCCTGCACAATTACGAGGATTAGGACCAGATCAGGTTTTAATTTTAGTGAATGGAAAAAGAAGGCACACAAGTGCTTTAGTAAACATAAACGGATCTCCGGGAAGAGGTTCTGTTGGAACAGATTTAAATGCGATTCCGTCTTTTGCTATCGAAAGAATTGAAGTTTTAAGAGATGGAGCTGCAGCACAATACGGTTCTGATGCCATTGCTGGAGTTATTAATATCGTATTGAAAAAGAATGCTAATTATTTGACAGGAGGAATTCAATATGGAACTAATTTATCTTCTGGTTCAAATAACTTTAAAGGAGGAGCCGACGGTCAAACGGTACAAGTCGATTTAAATTACGGAACTTCATTAGGAAAACCTGGAAGTTTCTTAAACATAACCGGTACCGCTGTAACAAGACAAGCAACAAGCAGAGCAGGAATTAGAAGTAACGGTATTTTTAATGCGTACAATGCAGTCGAAAATAGAGCGGCACAAAATGGAGTAGAAATCAATTCTTTATTCAGTAATATCAATTCGACTTCAAACTCTGCGCAGATTTTATCATCATTAAAACAATATGCGCCACAGGTTGGTTATTTTACAACGGCACAGCAAACCGCAATTTCGTCTGCAAATACAATTGCACAAATGCAGACGGCTTTAAATTTTGATGTAACCAATAATGAATTAGCGTACAGAGGACAGCAGAGAAGTGATTATAATATGAGTGTTGGTCAGTCAGAACTAGCTTCGGGACAAGCGTATTATAATGCTAAATATCCTTTAACAGAAACCACTTCTTTATATTCTTTTGGTGGAATATCGTATAGAAATGGACAATCGTATGCATTCAACAGATTGCCAAATGGCGCTGGAACTTTCACGCAAGTGTATCAAAACGGATTTTTACCAGAAATCGAGTCCAAAATTTTAGACGCTTCTGCCGCAGTTGGTGTAACAACAGAATTGTTTGGATTTGATACGGATCTGAGTTCAACCTTAGGATCAAATTCATTTAATTATGATGTAAACAATACAATCAACGCAACTTTAGGAACCAATTCTCCTTTTAGTTTTGATGCAGGAAAAGTTTCGTTTTTACAAAGTACGACCAATTTAGATTTCAGTAAAAAACTAGATGTGCTTTCTGGATTAAATGTGGCTTTTGGAGGAGAATTTAGATATGAAAACTATCAAATAAAAGCAGGAGAAGAAGCATCTTACGGATTATATGATGTAAACGGAAATTTAGTTACTGGAATTCTGCCAAGCACTTCACCATTAATTGTGACTGATTTTTTCGGAAATAAAAGAGGAGCAGGAGCACAAGGATTTTCAGGATTTCAACCTTCAGATGCAAAAGAAAGAGACAGAAAAAGTGGCGTCGCTTATGTGGATTTAGAATTGAATGCTACAGAAAAATGGTTGATAAACGGAGCAGCGCGTTATGAAAACTATTCAGATTTTGGAAGTACAGTTACCTTTAAATTAGCTTCTCTTTTAAAATTGACAGATAATATTAACTGGAGAATTTCTGGACAAACAGGTTTTAGAGCTCCTTCCTTACAACAAAAATATTTTGAGGCAAGTTCGACTCAGTTTATAAATGGTTCGCCATACCAAGTGGGGTATTTTACAAACGATTCTCAGGCGGCAAAAAGTATTGGTGTAGAAAATCTAAGACCAGAAAAATCGAAAAGTATCAGCACAGGATTTACATTTAAAATTCCAGATGCCAATATCACCATTTCTACTGACGCTTATTATACAAGAATCAACGATCGCGTTGTATTGTCTGGACAATATGCAAGACCAACAGATGCACAAATTGGCGCAGCAACTTCTCCAGCGCAAGCACAAGCTTTAACATTGTTTCAACAAGCATTTGATTTAAAAGGGGTAGAAAGAGCTTCGTTCTGGACAAACGGAATTGATTCTGAAACAAAAGGTGTTGATTTGGTAATTTCTCAAAAATACGATGTAATTCAGGATTTTGTAATTAGAAATGATTTTGCATTAAGTTTTAATGAAACAAAAAGAGTAGGCGATCTGCATGTTCCGCAATCTATAATTGACGCAGGTGGAGATCCATATATTTATTCGTTTTTTCCTGAGTCAAGCCGTATTTATTTAGAAGAAGCAATTCCGAAATTAAAAGCAAACTTAACCACAACTTTCAGCATTAAAAAACTGGATATTTATTTAAGAAACAGTTATTTCGGAAAAGTGACAGATCCAGGAGCTACAGATGTGAATCTTGACGGATCATCTTCTGTGTACGAACATCCAGAATACAGCGCCAAATTGGTAACAGATTTATCTTTCGGATATCAAATCAACGAACATTTTAGAGCAACGGTTGGATTTAATAATATAGGAGATGTTTATCCAGATAGAAATAATCCAGCAACTCCAGCTTTTACCAACACAACTCCAACATTGTCTCCTGCGCCGAGTACAGATTTAACCAATGCAAATCAGTTTGCTTATTCAAGAGCGGTTTCTCAATTTGGATTAAACGGAAGATTTGGATTTGCTCGTTTAAGCTTTAAATTCTAATAAAATGTTTTCTTTCAAGCCTTTAAAAGTAAGGCTTGAAAGAAAATCTTAAAAAAATAATGCAAATTTTCAATTTTTAATTTGGTGGTTAAATAATATTTACTACTTTTACTCTATAGAAATAGTAGAATTTAAAAATAAGATTAATTAATACAAAAATGAAAGCAATAGCAAAAAGAAATATGATGTGTTGTAAGATGATGCAAATGTGCATCCCGCATTGCTGTTGCCAAAAGTGAAAGAGTAGAATCTTTGTTATAGTTAAGCTATAGCCCTTTTGGTCGCCATCCGAAAGGGCTTTTTTATTTCAACTTAAAATTAAAAATCATGAAAACATTAAATTCAATCGCAATAGAACATTTACTGAGAAACAACTCTCAAAACAACAATACTAAATCAGAAGAAATAGCAAGAGAAGTTTTAAGAATAAACGAGGAGCAAAATGCGAGTCAAAAATCATTGCTGTTTCAAATGTATGAACTGGAAGAAGAAGCAGAAGAATATTTTGCTTAAACCCAAAATAAAAGCAATTTAAAAAATCAAACTACAATATAACGTATTAACAATATTAAAAAAACTAAGAAATCATGAGTACACAAAAATTTGCAACAAACGCACTACACGCAGGACACGACGTTACTAAAAATGCAGGAACAAGAGCAGTGCCAATTTACCAGACATCATCATACGTATTTAATAATGCCGATCATGCTGCCAATTTATTTGGTCTTGCTGAAGCCGGATTTATTTATACAAGATTAAATAATCCAACAAATGATGTTTTAGAACAACGTTTAGCAGCGCTTGAAGGCGGAATTGGAGCGGTTGTTACCGCTTCTGGAGCATCGGCAATTTCTACCACATTATTGACTTTGCTAAAAACGGGCGATCATATTGTCGCATCTAATAGTTTATACGGCGGGACTTATAATCTTTTAAAAGTTACGCTGCCAAGATTAGGAATTACAACAACCTTTGTTGATCCTTCAAAACCAGAAAATTTTACTAAAGCAGCAAAAGAAAATACACGAGCATTTTTTGTAGAATCTCTTGGAAATCCAAAATTAGATGTATTGGATTTAAAAGGAATTTCGGCGGAAGCTAAAGCCTTTAAAGTGCCATTTATAGTAGACAATACAGTTGCGACACCTTATTTATTAAACCCAATAAAATACGGTGCCGATATTGTAATTCACTCCTTAACTAAATATATCTCAGGAAACGGAACTTCGTTAGGAGGCGTTATCATTGATGCTGGAAACTTTGACTGGGCAAACGGAAAATTCCCTGAATTTACAGAACCATCAGCAGGATACCACGGATTAGTTTATCATGAAGCTTTAGGAAACGCAGCTTTTATTGCAAAAGCGAGAATTGAGGGACTGCGTGATTTTGGCGCTGCTTTGAGTCCGTTTAATGCTTTTCAAATTATTCAGGGATTAGAAACACTTCCAATCCGAATCAAGAAACATAGTGAAAATGCTTTGGCTTTGGCCGAATGGTTAGAAAAACAAGATGAGGTGGTTTGGGTAAATTATCCAGGTTTAAAATCAAGTAAATACAATGATTTGGCCAAAGAATATTTACCAGAAGGACAAAGCGGAATTATTACTTTCGGATTAAAAGGAGGTTTTGACGCTGCCAAAAAAGTAGTCGACGAAACAAAATTGTTCTCGCTATTAGCGAATATTGGTGATACAAAATCATTAATTATTCATCCGGCAAGCACTACACACCAGCAATTAACAGATGACGAGCAGATTGAAACAGGAGTTTCAAAAGATTTGGTTCGCCTTTCTGTTGGAATTGAAGATATTGAGGATTTGATTGCAGATCTAAAAGCTGTTTTTGAGAGCGTTAAACTTTCACAATACAGCATCAATAAAAACTAGGTTTTTTTGTTTTTTGTTTGAAAAATTGCCTTTAGCGAGTGGTTTTGCTAAAGGTAATTTTTTATGAAAAGCATCTTTATAAAAAATAAACCATATAAGTTATATAAGTTCATTTAAATGGTTGCGTTAAAATTTTAGCGCACAGAGATTCGTATCTTCTAAAATGAACTTATATAACTTATATGGTGAAAAAAAATAGAAATTATGTCAAAGCTTAAAATAAACATCATCCTTTTCGGAATTGGAAATATCGGAAGCACTTTGATCAATCAGATTATCGAAAGTCAGGAGTTTTTTCTTGAAAGTAAAAATGTAGATTTTCATTTTCCAATAATAACCAATTCGACGGTTGCTTTTTTCGAAAAAGAAGGTGTTGGTTATTCTTGGGAAACCAATTTTCTGCAATTGGCTGTTCCTTTTAAAGTCGAAGATATTATTGAATTTGCCAAAGAAAATGAATTCGAAAACCTGATTGCCGTCGACGCAACAGCAAGCGATGAATTGGTAAACCATTATAATACGCTAATCGAAAACGGATTTAATATCGTAGCTGTAAATAAGAAAGCCAACACTTTGCCAATTGATTTGTATAAAGAACTTCGATCAAACCTTAAAAAGTATGATAAAGAATTTCTGTATGAAACATCGGTAGATACTGGAATTCCTGTTTTGCAGACTTTAAGAGATTTGTATTATTCGGGAGAAAAAATCACCAAGATTCGAGGCGTTTTCTCCGATAATTTGAGTTATGTTTTCAATCGATTTTCATCGGAAGAGGTTTCTTTTTCATCTGTTTTGAAAGATGCCAGTCTTTTGGGATTAATGAAATCAACTTTCAGAGAAGACTTATCTGGAAATGATACGGCAAGAAAACTCTTGATATTGGCCAGAGAAATAGGGAAAGATTTTGAGCTTTCAGACATTAAAATAAAACCTTTTATCACAGAACAGCATTTAGAAAAAAACGGTGTGCTGAATAAAGAGGCGCTAGATAAGTCTTTTAAAATTACAAAAATCACACAGGCAGAAAATCATGTTTTGCGATATGTAGGCGAATTTGATGTTGAAAAAGGCAGTTTAGAAGTCAAATTAATTTCTGAGCCAGAAGATTCGCCAATTGGAAAATTGAAAGGTTCTGACACCATTTTTGAAATTTTCACAAAATCCTATGCCAACGTTCCAATTGTAATTCAAAGCGCGCCACCATGTAAACAGGCAATTTCGAGAGGAATTATAACCGATATTTTAAAAATCGCAGAAAGAATTAGAAATAAAGAAGCCGTTTGGCTTTAAATTTTCATAGAAAGAAGAAAAATAAAGAAAAAGTTCTTTGATAAACTGATTTGTCAAGCGAAGTTAAAAAGGAAAAAAGAGCTAATTTTGTAAGTTTTTTACATGTGTTATAGCGTTTTCTTGTTTGTAAGATATTTTTTAACGTTAAAAACATGTTTTTTTAACAATTTTTGTAATTAAATTCTTGATTTTCATTTGTGTAATAGGAAAAATAGTTGCATATTTGTGATACCCAAAAACTACGAGAAATCAAATGAACTTAAAAGTCAACAAAATGTTTTGTGCCATTTCGGTTATAACCGAGGCTGGGTTGTCTATTGCTTAAATTGTAATTAAAACAATATATAGTAAAAGCCTCCCAAAAAATATAGGGAGGCTTTTTAATTTTACACCGATGAAGAATAAAACACAATATAAATCGCAGATGAATAAATCCTTACAGATGAACAAGATGTTTTCTGTCGCGCTTATTTGCGCACTGGTCTGTTGATACTAAAAAGTATAATGAGTTTAAAAACTTAAACCCTTTTGGTATCTAAAAAATCCAAAAGGGTTTTTTTATTCCATCAAGTGATTTACAAAAAATAAAAAACAAACAAAGATTATAAAAACACAACTTAACTAAAACTTAATATCATGAGCACATTGAACTACTTAGCAGAAAAAATTTCTAAATTGAAAAATAGAAGGGCAAAAAACAATAATCCGCCGCCAACAAATGAATTGGCTCACCCAAGATTCGGAATGACAGAAGCAGACAAAAATGCTACTGGAAAAGTTCCAAATTCTTTATTGTTTTTAATGTATTCTAAAGAAAATGAAACCCTTTTCATCTAAATTGAAAAGAGATATAAATTAGGTTAAAACCTGCTTAATTTTACTGGGCATTCCTGTTCGGTAATTTTTTGCGTATAATAGTTTTTGCTGCAGGATGTTCATGAAAATTAACAAACACTTTTATAATAAATTTGTTTGTTACAGAAATTAGTAGTTAATTTGCACCGTTAAGTTCATAAAAGTATTGAAATGTTATAAAGAAAGGACGAGGGATTAGACCCGATGAATCCTTAGCAACCCTTCGTTAATTCGAAGAAGGTGCTGCATTCTACCACGCCCAACGTGGAAAGATAACAACAAGATTTTTTCTAGTTTAGACTAGTTTTTTCTTTCTAATATTTCCACATACAAATCAGATAATACAACAGATTTGAAATTGGAAAATATACCAAACCCTATTAGCATTCAAAATTTCACCACAGAAAATGGTGCGCTTTATCATACATTACCTTTAAGTTTTACTATCTCTGGCCAGCCATTGCATAGTGCGCCTATCGTTTTGGTAAATCATGCCTTGACTGGAAATTCTCAAGTTACTGGCGAAAACGGCTGGTGGAATGATTTGATTGGCGAAGGAAAAACTATTGACACTTCTGTTTATACCGTTTTGGCTTTTGATATTCCCGGAAACGGAACCAATTCTTTCTTAGTCGAAAGTTACCTCGATTTTACCGCCAGAGATATTGCCCGAATTTTTATTGAAGGAATAAAAGCATTACAAATCGAAAAACTTTTTGGTATTATCGGAGGTTCTGTCGGCGGCGGAATCGCTTGGGAAATCTTAGCTTTAGAACCAAACATCACAGAAAATCTTATTCCGATTGCGAGCGACTGGAAATCTACAGACTGGCTTATTGCCAATTGCTACTTGCAAGAACTAATCCTGAATAATTCTTCAAAACCAATCGAAGACGCCAGAATTCACGCCATGTTGTGTTATCGTTCTCCAGAATCATTCAAAGAAAAATTTCAGCGTACGATCAACCAGGAGCTGCTGATTTTTAATATTGAAAGCTGGCTCGCGCATCACGGAAAAAAATTGCAGAAAAGATTCCAATTGTCTTCGTATAAATTAATGAATCAGTTACTGAAAACAATTGATATTACTAGAAATAGTGAAAGTTTTGAAAACTTGTTATCTCAAACAAAAGCGTCAATTCATATTGTCGGAATCAATTCGGATTTGTTTTTTACAGCAAAAGAAAACGTAGAAACCTACGAAGAATTGAAGAAGTTTAAAGACAATGTTTTCTATAGCGAAATTGTCTCAGTTCACGGACATGACGCTTTTTTAATCGAGTACAAACAATTAGATCATTTACTTGCCGACATTTTTAAGGCAGAAACAATAAAGAAATAAAATGAAAGTATTAAAATTTGGAGGTAAATCATTAGCAAACGGAGAAGGACTTAATAAAGTTGTTTCGATCATTTCTGATAAAGTAAATCAAGGTGAAAAAATCGCCGTTGTTGTTTCTGCACGTGGAAATGCAACAGACGAATTGGAATTTATCTTAACAATTGCTGCTAAAAACGGCAGTTACAAAGAGTTATTAGAGAATTTTAAAAAATATCAAATCTCAGATTATCCGCAGGTTGATTTGTCTGAAGAATTTAATGTTCTGGACAAGCTTTTTGAAGGTGTAAGTCTAATTGGTGATTACAGCAAAAAAATCAAAGATCAGATTTTGTCTAAAGGAGAATTGCTTTCAGCCAAATTATTGACGGCTATTTTAATCGAAAAAGGAATTCCGGCAAACTTCGTTGATACAAGAGAATTGCTAAAAACAGATTCTAAATTTGGAGATGCACAGCCTTTAGAACAACTTTCTAAGAAAAACGTAGTCAATTATTTTAAAACACATAATGGCGAAACGGTTAATATAGTTACAGGTTTCATTGGATCTAACAACAACAACGACACAACTACTTTAGGTAGAAATGGCAGTAACTATACCGCTTCGTTAATCGCAAATTATTTAAATGCAGAAGAATT
Source organism: uncultured Flavobacterium sp. (assembly GCF_946479975.1). The sequence goes on along the minus strand of NZ_CAMLIX010000030.1, from coordinate 8,350 downwards.
GCAAAACTTCACGCACGTAGACGGAATCTACACAGCAAATCCAGATTTAGTTGCAGATGCTAAGAAAATTGAATATTTATCATTCAACGAAGCAAACGAATTGGCAAATTTTGGAGCAACGATTTTGCATGCTAAAACGATTATTCCTTTGTTAGAAAAGAATATTCCGTTACGAATTTTAAATACTTTCAACCATGAAAACCGCGGTACTTTAATTACTTCAGATTCTACAAAAGAAGGAATTAAAACGCTTTCTGTTTTAGAAAATGTTTCGCTTGTAAATCTAGAAGGACGTGGATTACTTGGAAAAGCTGGAGTCGATGCTCGAATTTTCAAAGTAATGGGCGATCACAATATTAGTGTGAGTATCATTTCTCAAGGTTCTTCAGAAAGAGGAATTGGTCTTGTTGTGGCAACTGAAAAAGCAACAACGGCAATGGTAGAATTAGAAAAAGAATTCGAAAATGACTTTTATTCTAAAGATGTAAATCAAATTACGGTTACAGATAATGTATCGGTAATTTCGATTATCGGTCAGGATTTGAGTACTTTCCATAAACCTTACACAGCTTTAATTCGAAATAAAATTGTTCCGATTTTGTTCAACAACACCGTTACGGGTAAAAACGTGAGTTTGGTTGTTAAGAAATCAGAATTGCATAAAGCTTTAAACGTAATTCACGGAGAAATTTTTGGAGTTTCTAAAAAGATCAACATCGCGATTATCGGTCACGGATTGGTTGGTGGAACTTTGATCAATCAAATCTTAGAATCGGCTGCAGCAATTGAAAAGCGTAAAGGAATTAAGTTGAATGTTTTCGCTATAGCGAATTCTAAAAAAGTGCTTTTAAACAAATACGGCGTTGCCAGCAACTGGAAAAGCGAAATTGATACAAAAGGTGAGGCTTACACCATTCAGGATATTATTGCTTACGCAAATGAAAACCATTTAGAAAACTTAATTGCAGTAGATAATACGGCAAGCGCCAGTTTTGTAGAAAATTATATTCCGCTTGTAGAAAACAGTTTCGATTTGATTTCTTCAAATAAAGTGGCAAATACATTAAGCTACGGTTTTTATAAAGAATTGAGAAGCGCTTTAGAAGAAAATCAAAAGAATTATTTATACGAAACTAATGTTGGTGCAGGTTTGCCGTTAATTGATACGATTAAATTACTACACCTTTCAGGAGAAAATATTACTAAAATCAAAGGTGTTTTCTCAGGAACTTTAAGTTATTTATTCAATAATTTTTCTGCAAAAGATGCGCCTTTCAGCGAAATCTTGCAAGAAGCAATTGATAACGGATATACAGAACCAGATCCGCGTGAGGATTTATGCGGCAATGATGTTGGTAGAAAATTATTAATTTTAGCCAGAGAATTGGACTTGCAAAATGAGTTTGAAGAAATCTCAATTCAGAACTTAATTCCAGAACACTTACGTGAAGGAAACGCTGCGGATTTCTTGACGAAATTGAAAGAATTCGATCCAATTTATGCTAAAATAAAAGCAGAGCAACAGCCAAATCACGTTTTGAGATACATTGGTGAATTGTCTGGAGATTTGCAGAATGACAAAGGAAATTTAGAAGTAAAATTAGTTTCGGTTCCATCAGACACAGCGCTGGGCGGATTAAAAGGTTCTGATTCTTTCTTCGAAATTTACACAGAATCTTACGGAGATCGTCCAATCGTTATTCAAGGAGCCGGTGCGGGTTCTGCGGTAACAGCGAGAGGTGTTTTTGGAGATATTTTGAGATTGTCGGATAAAGGGTAATTTAATTTTAGATTGCTGATTTTAGATTTTAGATTGGAGATCTTGCAAAGTTTTTGTCACAGTTTGTCATTTCGACTGAAAGGAGAAATCACACTCGAAACTCCATAAAGAAAGGCTTAAAATCTTTGTCGACAAACTAGTGCGATTTCTCGTTCCTCGAATGACAAGATTGCGCAAAATTGAATAAAAAAAACAAAAAAAATAACAACACAATGAAAGTAACCTTAAACAGAGTAAACGACGCATTTCATTTCAAAGTAAAAAATGAGCGCGGCCATATAGTTGACGTTGACAGCAGAGCCGAATTTGGCGGAAGCGATTTAGGTGCAAGTCCAATGGAATTAGTATTAATGGGAGTTGCTGGTTGCAGTGCTATCGATATGATTTCAATCTTGAAGAAACAACGTCAGGAAATCACTTCTTTTGATGCTGAGGTTGAAGGACTTCGTGTTCAGGTTGGAGAAGCAAAACCTTTCAAAGAAATCGATGTGGTTTTTTATTTAGAAGGAGAAATTAATCCTGAAAAAGCAAAAAAAGCAGCACAACTATCTTTCGAAAAATACTGCTCAGTTGCCAAAACAGTTGAACCAACAGCAACAATTAAATACAAAGTGGTTTTAAATAAAGAAGCTTTGTAAACTAAATAATTAGAGAATTTGATAATTAGAAAATTAGATAATTCTTTGACTTAATAAATAATAAAATTCACTCCGAAACTTAGCGAAACTCCGTGTTTCTCTTTGCGAATCTTTGTGAAATTTTAGAAAGAAATCGAATTTGTGCCAATTAGTGCAATTCGTGTTAAAACAAAAACAACAACACAATGAATACAGAAGAATTTGGTTTTGAAACACAAGCCATTAGAACACATTTAGAAAAAACACAATTTCAGGAACACTCAACTCCTTTATACTTATCATCAAGTTTTGTATTTGAAGATGCAGAGGATATGAGAGCTTCTTTTACAGAAGAAAAAGTTCGTAATATTTACTCTCGTTTCAGTAATCCAAATACAACAGAATTTGTTGATAAAGTTTGCGTAATGGAAGGTGCAGAAGCGGGTTACGCTTTTGCAACAGGAATGGCTGCAATCTATTCTACATTTGCTGCATTATTAGAATCAGGCGATCATATTGTTTCGGCTGGAAGCGTTTTTGGATCGACGCATGCTTTATTCATGACGTATTTTCCAAAATGGAAAATCGAAACTTCTTATTTTGATATCAATAAGCCAGAAACAATTGAAAGTTTTATTCAGCCCAATACTAAAATTCTTTACGCAGAAACGCCAACAAATCCAGGTGTAGATGTAATTGATTTGGAATTATTAGGACAAATTGCAAAAAAGCACAATCTGATTTTAATAATTGATAACTGTTTCGCTACGCCATACATTCAGCAGCCTATTAAATACGGAGCGCATATCGTAGTGCATTCAGCAACAAAATTAATGGACGGACAAGGTCGTGTTTTAGGCGGAGTTGCAGTTGGAGAAGCAGAATTGATTCGTAAGATTTATTTGTTTTCAAGAAATACAGGACCAGCAATGTCGCCTTTCAATGCTTGGGTTTTGTCAAAAAGTTTAGAGACTTTGGCGGTTCGTGTAGACAGACATTGTGAAAACGCATTGAAAGTGGCAGAATTTTTAGAAAGCCATCCGAATGTAAACAGTGTGAAATATCCGTTTTTGAAATCGCATCCAAAATATGAAATTGCCAAAAAACAAATGCGTTTAGGCGGTAACATTATCGCGATCGAAATTAAAGGCGGACTTGAAGCAGGAAGACAATTTTTGGACAAAATTAAATTGTGTTCTCTTTCGGCAAATATTGGCGATGTAAAAACAATTGTAACGCATCCAGCTTCTACAACACACAGCAAATTATCGGAAGAAGATCAATTAGCAGTTGGAATTACGCAAGGTTTAGTTCGTGTTTCTGTTGGTTTAGAAACGGTAGAAGATGTAATCGCAGATTTAAAACAAGCGCTTTCTTAATTTTAGATTTCAGATTGCTGATTTTATATTTTTGGAGTATTTAATATAGACGATTTTTGGCAGTTTTGGCAGTTGAAAATCGTTTTTTATTGATGAAAATCACCTCGCTTTTTAAATAAGATAGATTAAGTAGAATATTAACAATATTCTAATTTAAAAAGTATATTTTTGCTTTCTAATAAAATTAGATTATTGATTTACAATTAAATCTAAAATCAGCAATCTAAAATCTAAAATTGTAATTAGTGCTTTCAAAGAAAACAAAATACGGAATAAAAGCTTTAACCTATTTAGCCAGAAGAGAAAATAACGATCCTGTACAAATAGCAGAAATTGCAAAAAGTGAACACATTTCGATTAAATTTTTAGAAAGTATTTTATTGCTATTAAGAAACTCTGGTTTTCTTGGAGCTAAAAAAGGCAAAGGTGGCGGTTATTATTTAATCAAAGATCCGAAAGATATTAGTATGGCGAAAGTCTATCGAATTTTAGAAGGACCAATCGCATTATTGCCTTGTGCCAGTCATAATTTCTACGAAAGATGCGACGACTGCGACGATGAATCTACTTGTGCTGCTAGACGCTTAATGACAGAAGTTCGCGATAATACACTTAAAATATTAGAAAGTAATTCTTTAGCAGATATTGCGTTTTAATTTTAAACCATATAAGTACTATAAGTTCATTTAATCAAGCTTTACGCAAAGCCTAAAATGAACTTATATTACTTATATGGTAAAAAAAAATATTTAAAAAATCAATTTATATCCTGCTAAGAATAGCATCACTGCAATTGCGTTTCTAAGAAATTGATCAGGTACTTTTCCGCTCAACATACTTCCCATGTAGATTCCAGGAAGTGATCCCATTAATAATTGACCTAATAAAGCTAAATCCAGATTTCCCATAGAAGCGTGGCCAATTCCCGCAACTAAAGTTAAGGGAACGGCATGAGCAATTTCTGTTCCTACCAATTTTGGAGTTGGTAATAAGGGATAAAGGAAAAACAAAGTTACAGTACCTAAAGCTCCTGCTCCAATAGAGGTTAGAGTTACTGTTGCTCCGAGTAAAACTCCAATTGCAATAGTCAGCATATTTTGAGTCTTGCTTTCACTGTGAAATTTATCTCCAGCGTGCTTTTGCGAATATTTTAATATTTTTTGTTTGAATATAATGGCTACCGAAGTAAACAATAAAGCCCAGCCTAAACTAAGTTTTATTACGCGGTTTACAGTTTCTATATCTGTTTTAATACTGTGTAAAATCCATAAAGTGATTAAGGATGCAGGAACACTTCCTAAAGTCAGCCAGCCCGTAATTTTCCAGTTGATATTGCCCTTTTTATTATGAACAAATACGCCTCCAGCTTTAGTAAATGCTGCATAAAGTAAATCGGTTCCTACAGCAGTTGTAGGCGGAATATTAAAGTATAATAAAATCGGAGTCATTAACGAACCACCTCCCACACCAGTTAACCCAACAATAAACCCAACAACTAAACCTGCAATTACAAGACCAATCTGAAAATCCATGAAAAAATATTTGCCGCTAAAATACAACATTTTTATAATTATCCTATAGATTTGGTAGAGATTAAATATGTATTTTTGTAAACACAAATTAAAGTATGCTGTTAAAATATGATTCAGCAGTGTATAATTTGTTAAATAAATTATTAATCCTTTATTAAATCTCTTTTGTCTTGGTTTTTAGTATACTAACTTGTATAAAAAAGTAAATATATTGTTTTGATATTTCAAAATATATAGTACATTTGCAAAGTAATCTACTAAGCCGATAGGGTAATAGATTTTTAAGAGAAAACAAATTCTTAAAATATGGAAAATGAACTTAAATTGAACAATACTGCGATAAAATCTAATGCTTTTTCAAAGGAAAATTTATGGGTTATAATACCTGTTGTATTGTTGTTAGGTTTGCTGGTTACACTAATTTATAATCATCACGCAGAGTTCTCTTGGAATGGGTTAGTACAGGGTTTTGATGAAAATCTTTTAGCCTTCTTTTTAATTGGAGTTTTTGCTCAGCTTGTAGACGGCGCTTTAGGAATGGGTTACGGGGCGACATCAACTTCTTTTCTATTGGCTTACGGAGTTCCGCCAGTGGTTAGTAGTACGGCAGTTCACGTTTCTGAAATGTTTACGACGGGGGCATCAGCGCTTTCGCATCATCGTTTTGGAAACATCAATAAAAAGTTGGTAAAACATTTATTGATTCCAGGAGTTTTAGGTTCGATTACTGGAGCTTATTTATTGGCTGATGTAATCAGTGGAGATGTAATTAAGCCCTTTATTGCAGTTTACATGATTGTGTTGGCAGCGATTATTATTAAGAAAGCATTAAAGAAAAATGTTGAAAAAAAGAAAACCAAAAAATTAGGTGTTTTAGCTGTTTTTGGAGGTTTTATGGATTCAGTTGGAGGTGGAGGCTGGGGTCCGATTGTGACTTCAACTTTATTAGGAAGAGGAAGAAATCCGAAATATACGATTGGTTCGGTTAATGCTGCTGAGTTTGCGATTTCGTTTGCAAGCGGAATCACATTTATGCTTTTTGGAGGAATCCACGGCTGGCAGGTAATCATCGGATTAATTTTAGGTGGAGTAATAGCTGCGCCGATTGCAGCATTTTTAGTGACTAGAATTAAAAGGAAACCAATGATGATTGCGGTTGGAATCTTAATCATTTTATTGAGTTTAAAAACATTATCTAAATTATTTTAAGTTTAGAAAGGAAAGAGAATATGAGTGCGATTATTGTAGAAGAATTATTAGAAAAAACAAAAGATTTTTCGCTTGAAGAAACGTTAAGTTTTTTGGCAGAAAGATATCCAAATCAAGTGATTTTTTCAACATCATTTGGGCAGGAAGATCAGGTAATTACCGATTTTATTTTTAAAAACGATATTGCTGTAAAGGTTTTTACTTTAGATACAGGAAGATTATTTCAGGAAACGTATGATGTTTTTCATAGAACATTAAAAAAATACAAAAAACAGATCGAAGTTTATTTTCCGGAAGCGGCTTCAGTAGAAAATTTGCTTCAGTCTAAAGGACCAAATAGTTTTTACGATTCGGTTGAAAACAGAAAAGAATGTTGTTTTATTCGAAAGGTGGTTCCGCTAAGAAAAGCTTTGGCAGGAAATGCAGTCTGGATTACGGGTTTAAGAGCCGAACAATCAGAAAACAGACACGATTTAAGTTTGTTTGAATACGATGGAGGTTTCGAAATTATTAAATTCAATCCGTTATTAAAATGGACTTTAGAAGAAGTTGAAAATCATCTAAAAGAATTTAATGTACCGCAGAATGCTTTACACAAAGAAGGTTTCGTAAGTATTGGATGCGCGCCTTGTACCAGAGCAATTTTCCCGGGTGAAGACATAAGAGCAGGAAGATGGTGGTGGGAATCAAGCCATAAAGAGTGTGGTTTACATAGTGCCAAAAAAGAATAGAGAGAAAAGAATAAAGAATATAGATAAAGTTCCGAAGGAAGGATTCATATTGTAGCGTCGGGTTTCAACCCGATGGAGACGCAGATTGATACAGATTAACAATATATTTAGCGTTGGTTTTCAACCCGATAAAGAATTAAAGAGAATAGAATAACAAAGTGTAAGATTTAGGTAACTCACAATAAAAACCTGAAACTTAAAACTTGAAACAAAAAAACAAAAATGAGTTCAGTATTAAAAACAAACGCTTTAGAGAGTGAAGCAATATACATTTTCAGAGAAGTAATTTCACAGTTTGACAAACCGGTTTTGCTTTTCTCAGGAGGAAAAGATTCTATTACATTGGTGCGTTTGGCGCAAAAAGCATTTTTCCCTGCTAAAATTCCGTTTCCTCTATTGCACGTTGATACGGGACACAATTTCCCTGAAACAATAGCTTTCAGAGATAAATTGGTAGAAGAATTAGGCTTAGAGTTGATCGTTCGTAATGTTCAAGATGCTATTGATGAAGGAAAAGTGGTTGAAGAAACTGGAAAATATTCAAGTAGAAATAGTTTACAAACGACAACACTTTTAGATGCAATTGAAGAATTTAAGTTTGATGCGTGTATTGGTGGTGCGCGTCGTGATGAAGAAAAAGCAAGAGCTAAAGAACGTATTTTCTCTGTTCGTGATGATTTCGGACAATGGGACGAAAAAAATCAAAGACCGGAGTTGTTTGATATTTTGAATGGAAAAATCGAAAACGGACAAAACGTTCGTGTTTTCCCAATTTCAAACTGGACAGAATTAGATGTTTGGAGTTATATCGAAAAAGAAAACATTGAGATTCCGTCGATCTATTTTTCACATAAAAGAAAAGTTTTTTTGAGAGACGGTTTAATCTGGTCACATTCTCCTTTTGTGTACCAAGAAGAAGACGAACAAATCGAAGAAAGAATTGTTCGTTTCAGAACCGTTGGAGATATGAGTTGTACAGCAGCTGTTGAATCTTACGCAGCAACAATCGAAGAAGTTGTGGGCGAAATCAGATCATCAACCATTTCTGAAAGAGGAGCCAGAATCGACGACAAACGTTCTGAAGCTGCAATGGAGAAAAGAA
>NZ_CAMLIX010000029.1 GCF_946479975.1 uncultured Flavobacterium sp. | reverse complement strand
AATGGCAGGAATTGTTCTTTGACAACCGATATGCTTCAACAAGAATGATCAATCCAAATTTTGTTGCCATTGCAGAAGGGTATCATATTAAATCTAAAAAAGTAACACAACGTGAAGATCTAGACGCAGCTGTAGCAGAAATGTTGGCTTCTAAAGATTCTTACTTCTTAGAAGTCATGGTGGAAAAAGAGAATAATGTATTCCCAATGATTCCAACCGGAGCTTGTGTTTCAGAAATTAGATTAAGCTAAAGAAAAAGTTTCAAGTTTTAATCCCGATAGCTATCGGGACTGAAACAAAATAAACTAAAAAACAAAATGGAAGATAAAACATTTACCATATCGGTATACTCAGAAAATAACGTGGGATTGTTGAATAGAATATCAGGAATATTCTTAAAGCGTCACATTAACATATTAAGTCTAAATGTTTCAGAATCAGAAATAGAGAATGTTTCAAGATTTATCATTGTAGTCAATACTACAGAAAAATGGGTTCAAAATATCGTTGGACAAATTGAAAAACAAATTGAAGTTATAAAAGCATTTTATCACACAGATGAAGAAACAATTTATCTTGAAAATGCTTTGTTCAAAATCGCTTCAAGTTTGTTATTCGATGAAAAACAAATTCAGAATATCATCAAAGAAAGCCAGTCTACAATTGTAACGGTTTCTCGTGATTTCTTCGTGATCTCAAAATCAGGAAGACGTTCGGAAATTGAAGAATTATACGAAAAATTCAAACCATACGGAATTATGCAGTTTGTACGTTCGGGAAGAATTTCGGTTTCAAAACAAAAAATGGAAATTTCAGCTTTACTGGAATCCTTTAAATAATAAAATCTTAGTTATATATCAATTATTAAATTTCATTTCAATTAAATATTAAAACAAAAATGGCAAATTATTTCAATACATTACCACTTAGATTACAATTAGAACAATTAGGAGTTTGCGAATTTATGGAGCAATCAGAATTTGCAGACGGAATTGCAGCTTTAGCTGGAAAAAAAGTTGTAATTGTTGGTTGTGGAGCGCAAGGTTTGAATCAAGGATTAAACATGAGAGATTCTGGATTAGATATTTCTTATGCATTACGTGCAGATGCAATTGCTGAAAAGAGAGCTTCTTTCAAAAATGCTTCTGAAAACGGTTTCAAAGTAGGAACTTACGAAGAATTGATTCCAACTGCAGACTTAGTTTGTAATCTTACACCAGATAAACAACACACAGCTGTAGTAACTGCTATTATGCCATTAATGAAGCAAGATTCTACTTTGGCTTATTCTCACGGGTTCAACATTGTAGAAGAAGGAATGCAGATTCGTAAAGACATTACTGTTATTATGTGTGCGCCAAAATGTCCAGGTTCTGAAGTACGTGAAGAGTACAAAAGAGGATTTGGAGTTCCAACTCTTATTGCAGTTCACCCAGAAAACGATCCAAACGGATTAGGTTTAGACCAAGCAAAAGCTTACGCAGTTGCAACTGGAGGACACAGAGCTGGAGTTTTAAGATCATCTTTCGTTGCGGAAGTAAAATCAGATTTAATGGGTGAGCAAACTATTCTTTGTGGATTATTGCAAACTGGATCTATTTTATGTTTTGATAAAATGGTTGAAAAAGGAATCGATGCTGCTTATGCTTCAAAATTAATTCAGTACGGATGGGAAACTATCACTGAAGCTTTGAAACACGGAGGTATTACAAATATGATGGATCGTCTTTCTAATCCAGCAAAAATCGAAGCTTATGAATTAGCTGAAGAATTAAAAGATATCATGCGTCCATTATTTCAAAAGCACCAAGATGATATTATTTCTGGAGAATTTTCTAGAACTATGATGGCTGACTGGGCAAATGATGACGTTAACTTATTGAAATGGAGAGCTGCAACAGGAGAAACTAATTTCGAAAAAACAGCACCACAAGAAGCTCCAATCTCAGAACAAGAATATTTCGACAACGGAGTATTAATGATTGCAATGGTTAAAGCTGGTGTTGAATTGGCTTTTGAAACTATGACTGAAGCTGGAATCATCGAAGAATCAGCTTATTATGAGTCATTACACGAATTGCCTTTAATTGCGAACACAATTGCTAGAAAGAAATTGTTCGAAATGAATCGTGTAATTTCTGATACTGCTGAATACGGATGTTACTTATTCGATCATGCATGTAAGCCTTTATTGACTGAATTCATGAAAAAAGTGGACACAAATATTATTGGAAAACCATTTTCAACTTCAAATGGAGTAGACAATGCAGTATTAATTGCTGTTAACAAAGAAATTCGCCAGCACCCTATCGAAGAAGTAGGAGCATGGTTGAGAGAGTCTATGACAGCTATGAAAAAAATTGGATAATTAAAAAAATTGGGAATTCCCGCAAAATTGGATTTTGCGGGATTTGCACTGTATCAATGATTTGTAATATTTTGAATTAGTAAGCACTTATTAAGATAATAGATATAGATGCATATTGCATTCACTTAACTTTTAACGAGATTAGGTTAAGTGAAGCTGATCCCTTATAATGGGGTATATTGATACAATATACTTGTTGAAATTTCTGTTGTAATTAATAATGATGCTGCTATTTTCAAAATGGAGAAAAGTATTGTAAAGCAGTTTACAAGATTAATTGTTATTGAAATTTGTTAAATTTAAAAAGGCATAATATGTATTTTATTATGCCTTTTTTTCTTTTAATTTGTTTTAAAAAATAAATAATTAAAAGAAATGCAAATAATTATCATATTTTATTAAGTAAATGCTTTTATTTGATAAAATTTATGAATTAAATTGTTTTAAGAATACGTTCAGATTTAATACATTTATAAAAAATTCCAGTAAACAGATGAGCTATTACAAAATTGAAAATTTAGAACAATATTTCAAGCATTACAATAAGTCAATAAGAGAGCCAAGAAAATTTTGGGGAAAAATAGCTGAAGAAAATTTCACTTGGTATCAACAATGGGAAAAAGTAGTTGATTTCAATATGGCTGAAGCAGAAGTAAAATGGTTTACTGAAGCTAAAGTTAACATTACCAAAAATTGTATCGACAGACATTTAAGCAAAAGAGGAGATAAAACGGCCATTATTTTTGAACCGAATGATCCTTCTGAAGAAGCTTTACATATAACGTATAACGAATTATACGAAAGAGTTTCAAAAATGGCAAACGTTCTTCGCGAACAAGGCGTTCGAAAAGGAGACAGAGTTTGTATTTATTTACCAATGGTTCCAGAATTGGCTGTTGCAGTTTTAGCTTGTGCTAGAATTGGAGCAATACATTCTGTAATATTCGCTGGATTTTCTGCTTCTGCAGTTTCTGCAAGAATCAACGACTGCGAATGTAAAATGGTAATTACTTCTGATGGAGGTTACAGAGGAAACAAAACAATTGACTTAAAAGGAATTGTTGATGAAGCTCTAGAAACTTGCCCATCTGTAACAAGAGTTTTAGTTGCTAAAAGAACAAATACAGAGGTAAAAATGAAAGAAGGGCGTGACGTTTGGTTGCAGCCACTTTTAGATGTTGCCTTAGATAATAGTGTTGCTGAAATTATGGATGCTGAAGATCCTTTGTTTATTTTATATACTTCAGGATCAACAGGTAAGCCAAAAGGTATGGTTCACACCACTGCTGGTTACATGGTTTACACGGCTTATACTTTTAAAAATGTTTTCAGTCACGAAGAAAATGATATCTTCTGGTGTACAGCTGATATTGGCTGGATTACAGGACACTCTTATATATTATACGGACCATTATTAAACGGTGGAACAACTGTAATTTTTGAAGGAGTTCCTTCTTATCCAGATTTTAGCCGTTTTTGGGATATTATCGAAAAACATAAAATCACACAATTTTATACAGCGCCAACAGCAATTCGTTCGTTAGCAAAAGAAAGTTTAGATTACATTCAGAAATATCCTTTGAAATCTCTTAAAGTTATTGGATCTGTTGGAGAACCAATTAACGAAGAAGCTTGGCACTGGTTCAATGACCACGTTGGAGATAAAAGATGTCCGGTTGTAGATACTTGGTGGCAGACAGAAACGGGAGGAATTATGATTTCTCCAATTGCTTTTGTTACTCCAACAAAACCAACTTATGCTACTTTACCTTTACCAGGAATTCAACCCGTTTTAATGGATGAAAAACGTAATGAAATCGAAGGGAATCAAGTAGTTGGAAGTTTATGTATTAAATTTCCTTGGCCTGGGATCGCTAGAACAATTTGGGGTAATCATGATCGTTATAAAGAAACGTATTTCTCAGCTTTCCCTGGAAAATATTTTACAGGTGACGGAGCATTAAGAGATGAAGTTGGTTACTACAGAATTACGGGTAGAGTAGATGACGTTGTAATTGTTTCTGGACATAATTTAGGAACTGCGCCAATTGAGGATGCGATCAACGAACATCCAGCTGTAGCAGAATCTGCTATTGTTGGTTTCCCACATGATATTAAAGGAAATGCTTTATATGGTTTCGTTATTCTAAAAGAAACTGGTGAAGATAGAAATAAAGAAAATTTAACAAAAGAGATCAATCAATATATTGCAGATCACATTGGTCCAATTGCTAAATTAGATAAAATTCAATTCGTTTCTGGGTTGCCAAAAACACGTTCAGGAAAAATTATGCGTAGAATTCTACGTAAAATTGCTGAAGGGGATTTTTCTAATTTCGGAGATACTTCAACTTTATTAAATCCAGAAGTTGTAGAAGAAATTATGAAAGAAAGAGTTTCTTAAGCAAAATATAAATATCGAAAAAGCCTCTTAATTTTAAGAGGCTTTTTTTGTATCAATAATTGGGATTTGGATTTTAAATATTGGAATTTTAAAGATCTATTTGATTCCTAATCGAGATTTTAATTTAAGAAATAAAAGTCCAATTCTGTAAGCATCTTCAGAAGAAGAATTACGATCACTTTTCTGGATTTTATAAATTCCGCACAAATCGTCTAGAGAAAACTGTTTGTCATTTATGTCGGTCAATTTTCTATACATTACATCTACATCTAGAGCTTCATTTTTTAAACGGCCACAATCCAAACGTTCCAAAGCGGCGTTTAACATTTCGACATCAAAATTAATGTGATGACCAACCAAAATTGAATTTCCAATAAAATTAACGAAAGCTTCCATTGCATCAGGCTCAGGCATTTTCATCATTTTACTTTCAATGATAAATTCATTCGAAAGTCCGTTATCTTGAAGATATTTATATTGCAGTAAAACTGTTTCAAAACTTTCTTTTATAACGATACTGTCATCAATAACTGAAAATGCGCCAAGAGACAATATAACATCTTTATCCGGATTTAACCCAGAAGTTTCTGTTGATAAAACAACAAATCTATTAGGTTTGGTTTCGAATTTAGTTAAATAATCTTTCCAGAATTCTGGATAGTCTTTATTAATATTTTTAAGCCAGTCTAGCATATTTTATGAGAATTGTGTCAATTGAAATTTACTCTTAATTAGTTCCTCGAGGTCTTTCATTGGAGCCAAAGCATTTTTTAGTTTGTCTTTATCTGTTTTAGACATTTCTCTTAAATTAATAAATTGGCCAGAGTCGTCATTTTTTAAACCCTCAACAGTTCTAAATTTAGAAAGGGTTAAAAAAGCTTCGGCACAGCTTAAATAAATTTCTGCATTTTTAGAATCTGTAATTGCTAACTGCTTGAATCTTAAATAAGTATTTTGAATTCCTTTGATGTTTGCATTCAGAATTAATAAACGTGCTGCATCTATCAGAGGCATTAAAGCACGAGTTTTTATATCAAATTTTCCTTTTTGAGGTCCTTCTTCTTCAATAATGAATTTTTTAAAGAAACTTAAAGGAGAATTTCTCTTTAATGCATCGTTTCCTAAGAAATCAAAGAACAAAGTATTGTTGACTGCATTTTTGAAAATAACATTTTCGATGGCTTCTTCAATTTTTGGTTCTCCAAAAACAATTTCATAATCAAAGAAAATACTGCTTAGATCATTACTGTTTTCACCTGGAGTATTCATCCAGCTATTATATTGTTTAGTCCAGTCACTCAATGATTTACACCAAAGCATATTACTTCCCATATGACCGTTTGGACAATATTCATAGCCAACTTTTTCTAATATTGAAGTAGTTCTTTTTGCTAATCTTAAGAAATAATCTTTTACTTCTCTATATTTTTCTGGTGTAACATCTTCAAAAATTAAAATACTATCCTGATCTGTAAGTAAAAGTTGTTCTTTACGACCTTGACTTCCAATACTTAACCATGCAAAACGTGCAGGAGGGGAGCCTAAATCTAAAATAGAAAGCTCGACAGCGCGCTTAATTATAGCAAGATTAATTTCACTAGCGATATTGCTCACATGTGAAATTGGAATATTTTTCTGAATTGAATTCTGAATCAAATCAGATAAACGATCACGAATCTGTTTTAAATCTTTTGGAAGTTGTGAACGTTTAATTTCCTTAATTAGAACACCTGGGTTACTTGCTTGAGCTACAATAAGATCGTGTTCAGAAATAATTCCTTTTACAACAGATTTACTTGTACCGTCTTTGGTAACGCATAGGTGAGTTACATTATGTTTCAGCATCAATAATTGTGCTTCGGCCAGAGAAACATTTTCTAAAACCGTGACAACCGGAGATGACATAATTTTATCAATAGTTTCTGTTATAGGGTAACGGCCTGTTGCAATTTTAGACGATAAATCGGCATTTGTAACAATTCCGATAGGATGATTTTTTTCGCAGATAATGATATTGTCCAGCATAGAATCTGTCATCAAAATGGCAACATCTTTTATGATAGAATTAGACTGTGTGGTTAAAGGCGAATTATTATAGTTAAGTGATTGAATGTATTGCATTTCTGATTGCTGATCTAAGAAATCAGTATCAGAAACCAGTTTTCCGTTAGCGCTTACATTGTCTTTTGTATGGCGAGAATTTACAGCGAAACTTTCCAATAAAAAGTTTAAAACATCCGAATTATTAGCCACAAAAGGTCTGAAAACAGCGATTGGAATAGCATAAACAATACTTTCCTCACGCGCCTTTGCGGTCATCATGTAGTTGTTTTTGGCAAAAAACGGACGTAGACCAAAAATATCACCTTCATGACATTTGTTTATAATCGTTTCTTCAGCATCTGCGATAGTAGTCAGATTGATTACGCCAGAGGCTACAACATAAAAACTATCGTGAAGTGTGTCATTATTTTGAAATAATACTGCATGTTTTTCTAAATTAATGACACGAATATTCGTAGCAATATCCGATAATTCCTGAAAAGTTAAATTATCAAATGGCTTGTATTCTTTTAAAAAATCTGCAATATGTTCAGCAACTGTATTCATATGTTTGATAATTTATTTTTAAAGTATCGAATGTAAAAATAATAAAATAAAGTCTTACAATGAAAGTATCTTTCGTAGAATGTATTTATTTTAAATAAATGTTAAAAGATAACGGCTATAAGACTTGAAAAAGTTTTTATAATGACAAAATTTGAGAATTTCTGTTTTTCAAAAGATATTTTTTGAATCATTATAAAATCATGATCAATTAGTAAGGAAGCTGAATTTTCCATATTTGAAAAAATTTGAAAAAAAATGAAAACAAAAATGATACAAGACATTTATGAGAGGTTAGATTTCTAACAAAACCAAATAAATTATTTATATGAGGGAAATAACTAAGCAAAAGAGGATTTCGCAATCAAATAAACTTGCACAACATAAAAGCTACATATGAGATATATGGAGGATTTTTAAAATATTCTATTTTACATAATATAAATTATGGTTCAAACAGGTATCTATATACTTGATAGTCAATTTATTAACGTTAATATTTTTCGCATGTTTAACGTTGGTTTAATAGATTCGTTAAAGGTTCGTGTGAAACTTGACAAAGTAAAAATTCTTGATAAACGTTTAATAACTGATTTCATTGCGTATTATCCTGATATTGAAACATTGGACAATGACGGTAACGAACAGGAAAAATTAGGCGATAATTTTCGAAAAGCTGAACCTTTTACTAAGATAATCAACGGTATAACTTACAGATTTTATATAAAAGCTTTTATTGATGCACGTAAAACTGCACATGAATATGTTGTATTTCAAATATCTGCTAAGATGCTGAAAGAACAATATTTTGAGGGAATTTCTTCAACAAATTACCGTAGAATCATTGACGATATTAATTCTTTCGGAGTTCTCCACGTTAAACGAGAAGATTTCTGTCAGGGTCTTGTATCTGATATTGATATCTGTATAAATCAGCTAATTGATGTAAAAAGTTTAAAAACTGCATTTAGCTTGATTATGAATCATCCAAACGCAGGAAAAAAACCTTTACTGCATCACATTTCACAATCGGACACTTTAAAAAATACGTATAACCTTGGTTTAGACTTTAATAAACGTGAAAAAGCAACGAATACAACTCCATATTGTAAAATTTATCATAAAGGCTATGAATTGCTATCAAAAAGTATCGCCTTTTATAAGGCTTATCTCGAGCCGATGAAGACAAGCGTAATTGATAATCTGGTCAGATATGAATTTACAATTAAAGCGCACAAGCATAAAGAATACTTGTGTAAAAATGGCTATAAAGCTGATTTTAAAACGTTTTATGATTTGCTTAAAGCACGTCAGGACGATTTGACTAAAATAGCTAAAAGTGGTCTTCCTCATTACATTGAAACAAAAGTAAAATCAAAAATCAATACAGAATTAAGTCCTATGGATGTCGCAATGCAGTTCTATATTGAAAACCTTATAAAATTAGGATTTGACCAAGAAAAGCTATTAGGTTTTACTTATTTAATTGATTGTCCTGTTTCAAGATCTCGAACAAAATCTAAAGCAAAAAAGCTTATCGATGACCTTACTAACCGTGATAAAAATTTAACTATTCAGATTCAAAATAACGAACGCAGTAATAAATTTCTTCAAAATCTTGGTGTTAACTTGTAGATTATCAATTATGAACAAAGATTATTTTATTGTTTTCAGTCCCAGGGACACAGACAAATACATTAACAAAAGATTTTTGGTTTCTGTAAATCAGCTCAAAAATTATATAGGTGTAAAAAACGCAAATAAGGCTCTTTTAAAGGCTGATAATTTGAAAACTAACAAATGTACATTGAAATATAGATTGTACGGCAAAATTGAAATTTACTTAAAATAACTAAATACGCCTTATAAGTAAAGTTATGTAAACCATATAATCCTCTCTAAATTCCTACAAAATGAATGATATTTTAATCTATATAATTTTTCTTTTAATCGGCTTAATAATCGGTTTGAAGATTTCTCAAAATCCCGACTAATGATAGTCGGGATTTGATTAACATTTTTGTTAAACTGCTAAATTTAAAACTATGACCCAAAATTGCCTAAACTGCATGTTTTTCGATAACTCGAGATTCGTACAAAAACCACAGACTAAAGATGCTGGCATTTGCACAAAATTTACAGAAGTCTGTTTTAAAAATGATTACTGTAAGTGGCATCTACCTACTCAGGAACTTGAAGAAAAAGATATTTTTTCTCCACTCGTAGAGAAACAAAAAATTATTATAAAGCAATACGATTTATTCCAATAACAAAGGAGGGTTGCACCCCTCCTCTATTTAACCCAAATACCTTATAACATGGAACAATTACAAGTAGTTACAGCAAAAGAGCTGTCTAATTTAATGGGTGTACACATAAACACCGCTAAAGTTTATATCAAAGACATAAAGCAGGAATACGATATTAAAGTTGTTCTAAAATTTCATGTCTTATCTTATTTCAAAGTTAGTGCCAAAAAAGCATAAAAAAGTACAATGAAACCCAAAAAAGAACTAACCTCGATTTTCGAGGTTTTTTTATGCTCAATTTTGACCTGTAAAAAAAATATTAATTGTCGGATAAAAACCGACCTAAAAATTTAAGAACAATGGAAATTTACAAGGCAAACGGCAAAACTACTTCAGGAACAATTTTGCTTACAAAAGGTATTTCTGCATTTGTTGTTGCTAGTACTGTCGATTTTGAACAGATGGTTACAGAAACAATCAGGGTAGAAATTGAAAGAGCAAACGGCTCAAACTTCGAGATTACAAAAGGTACTATGGCGTTATCAGATTTTATCTTAGCTACCACTTACGGCGAAGATGCAATTACGTCTAGTGCAGTTTATGAAACAATTGCAGTATGTGAAATTATTGCACACGGTGCTATTCACTTGTTTGAAAAAGATGTAATTAAAGTCACTTTAGGTGGTTTAGTTAGTACTGAAACTTATGTTTTAAATGGAATTGAAGAGCCTGAGACGGGAACTGAGGTTTATTCTTTTGAACGTAAAAGTATGGCTCCTGACGATACAAACAAAGATTTCAATGTAGCTGGTTTTGATATTCTTATTTTGGATAAATCAGAAGATATTGAGGAAATTAATTACACGTTTGATAATGGTCGAACAGTAAAATATACTTTGTTTGAGTTAGAAGCAATGAGTTCGGCAATTGACCCAGTAGCTTATGTTAAATCAAACTTTACACTTGCTTCAAAATTTAACAAAAAAATCCAATTGCCATTAGTAGCCGTTAACAACATCAATATTCGCAAAAAATCAGGTGTTGGGGTTGTTAGTTTAATCCTTAGAAATCAGCTTTAACTATGGGATTTTTTAAAAGTATTGGCAAAGCCATAAAGAAAAATGTTTCGTTTAAAAACCTTGTGAAAGTTGCTACTCCATTAATGGGTGCTATACCTTTTGCAGGGGGAGCATTACAGCAGATTTCAACTAATGCTCAGGAAGCACACGAAGCAAAAAAGGCTCAACAAAACGCTCAAAATGATTATGATCGTCAGGTTGCAGAACAGCAACAACAGCTTGCACAACAGCAGATGTATAATACCGCTGGTCAGCTTGTCGGTTCTGTAGCCCAAGCAGGAACTCAAATTTTTTCAAAAGCTGTGACTGAGGGTGCATATGCAGGGTTAGGAACTGGCGCTCAACAAGGTTTAGGAACTATTGGTGCGGAGGTTGCAGATTCTACCATTCAAGCATGGTTTAAAAAGCATTGGAAGCATATTTTAATAGGTTTAAGTGTTATTG
Source organism: uncultured Flavobacterium sp. (assembly GCF_946479975.1). The sequence goes on along the minus strand of NZ_CAMLIX010000029.1, from coordinate 19,002 downwards.
GATTAATTTATCTAATTAACCAACATAATAAACCTAAAAAGCGTGTCACAAGAAGATAAATTTAAAATGAAGTATTATCGAATCTACGGTTTGATTTTCCTGATAGATACGGTAATACTTCTACTAAAAAAGCTAGGCGATTTAATCGCAATTATAAAACATCTAATATATTAAGTTATGTCACAGCAATATTACAAAGGCAAGGACGGGAATTTTTACCCTGTTCAGCAAAACAATAATCTTGGTTACAATAATGCACAACCACAACAACAGCAACAGCAATTTAAAAAAAGCGGTGCTACTTACAGTAAAATCAGAAACGGAAATTTTGAGGGCAATATTATTGTAAATGCATGGCGTGCAACTAAATCTGGACTAATGAAAGCTACAGTTGCTCCTTATGCTGGACAAGGTAATAAAGGTCTTGAAATTGTAAACTCTGGCGGTAAGTCAGGAAATCAAGATAAGGAATATCAGAAAATGATTTGCACTATTACTAATTCTAATGCAGGAACTACTCAAACTTATCACGTTTTGATGAATTTGAAAACTCAGGTAATTTCAATTAAAGAACTTGGTCTTTGCATTACTCCTAATGGTAGTGGAGTTACAAGAAAGGGTAAACGAGTAACTGGATATTTTGGGCGTAATTATAAATCATAATGCTAAAGTTTTTAGCAAAATTACTGCCTTTAATCATTCATGAAATAGCAGAATATACCATCGAAAAATTGAAAGAGCGCAGAGAGCGCAAAGAAGTCGAACTACAAAAAAAAATAGAAAATGAAAAGTCTTAGCACTATTACAAACATTTTAAAAATCGTCGTTAAGTACGGTGCAATAATCGCTGTAGCTGTAAAAGTTGTCCAGTTTGCACATGACGAATTTGCAAAGCTGTCGGAAGAAAAAGAAACTAGTAAAGAGGAAAAAGATGCCAAAGTCGTTTCTGAATAACCCGAAAGTCGCTAGAGGATTAAGAAATAATAATCCGGGTAATTTGATAGTGACAACCATTGCTTGGCAGGGAAAAATACCTCTAAGTAAGAATACTGACCAAAATAAAAGATTCGAACAATTCGAAAATGTTCATTTTGGAATTAGAGCAATGCTTAAAGATTTGATAACTGATATCAACAAGGGAAAAAATACATTAAAACTTTTAATTACAGAGTATGCGCCACCAAGTGAGAATGATACAAAAGCTTATATTGATTCTGTGGCTCGAACACTTGGCGTCACTCCTACTCAAAGGCTTACGCAGATTAATTCCAAATTTCTGCTTAACCTTGTTAGGGCAATCCTTAAAGTCGAATTAGGTAAAGACCACAGCTTAATTACTGATTCTGATATTATAAAAAGTATCACAATGTTAGGAGATGTTTCAACGGCAAATTTAAAAGTCGTAATTGACAAATTTGCATTAGCAAAGCAGTACATTATCCCTGCCCTAATCACAATCGGTCTTTTTTTTTATTCATACGTAACAATAACAATTTAAAACAAACAAAAAAATGGAAAAGTTAAAACAATTCTGGAATGAAAACACGAAAGTAATTTTAATCGTGTTAGGTGCTCTTGCAGCGTATTTTATTTACACTAAAATCAAGCAAAACCAAAAATAAATGATTATGAGAAATACTAGGAACAATAAACCTAGCTTCTTAGATACGAAAATAATCCCGTTCTTAAAGAAGTACGGGATTTTTTTAGTCGTTCTTTTTCTTGCGTTTCCATACGCATACAAGTATTTAAAAAGAGCAATTGAAAGTGTGAAAAACACCAATTTAGAAGCTATTAAAGAGCAGAATTCAAATGAAAATGCAAAGGCTAGTCCCGAGATAGTTAAAAAGAAGGTAGCAGACATTAAGAAGTCTTATCCGTCAATATCTCAGAAAACTATGGATACTATTGTTGCATCAGCGTTCAAAATTGCCGAAGCTTTCGGTACAAATGTAGATGATAACCATGTTTTATTGGGTGGAACGATAGATTTATATAATATCTCCGCTTGGACTGAAGACGAAAAGACGGCTATTTCATTTTTGAAGAAACATACAGGAACGTTCCCAATTTTGGAAGATGTTTATTATAAAACAGCTACCAAATCAAAGAATCTTCGAAATGATATTATAAAATATCTGTCAAAATCTCAGTACTCAGAATTATCAAAATTTTACAAATCAAAGGGCTATAACTGGCTTTAAAACAACATAAAAATATTATGTATACATTATACTATTTGAATAGAAATCTACAGATTCACACTATAAAAGTTGAGTCCTTAGACGTTCCTCTTTTGATTCCAGAAGACCTAGTCTTTTGTGATTTAAGAAAAGATATTAATTTCATTAAAGAACCTCATAAATGCATTGATTTTACTGATATTGAACGTCTTTTTATGCAGTCAGAATTTAATGATATCAATCTAATCAAAGAAGCTGATTACAGAAGACAAAATACGTATCTGACTGCTTTATGTACTATCGACATTGAGTATTTAGAACTTGATTTTAAACCAAAAATTCATTTATATGAAGGCTCTCCGAATCTTTCTATTGTTAACACTGATACAACGGATTTAGAAGCTTATTTTTCTGTTGATGGAATAGTTTTCCCTGAGAGATTTATTTTTGATTTTGAATATTGGAGAACTGGAGCAGGCGAAGCCGAAGATGGTGATGTTTATGGCGGTGAAGCTTATGATCTAGAGGAAGGACATTTTTTGATTGCTTTTCATTTAGATAAAAAGTTTCGTGATGATGTTGAAAATAGCAACTCAGTACCTCACTTTAAATCTATCTATTTCAAAAATAAGATAACTGGTAAAGTTAGTCATACTTATGATTTAACTGCATTTTACTTGTAATAAAAATCTTTCCCCTCTCCTACTAGGGTGGGGGAGGATTTACAAATTAAAATTTTAACATTATCATTAAGAATAATATGTATATTTGCTCAAACTTCTACGAGAAATAAAATGACTACTTGCAATAGTCTCTCGCTGATAAAATCATACATTCATGTCTAAAAAACTAAAAAACGGCTTACTTAAAGTCACTTTTTCGCATATACTTGCGAACGGCACAAACTCGTGTTGGTTCAAGTTTAAAGAAGCTTCTTTACAATATCTCTGTTATTACTGGAGAAGTAAAGAAGCTTTCCGATACTTAAAAATATACCAAAAATTAGAGGACGGCTCATGCGGTCCGAAAATCGGCTACATTACAAGAGATAAAGCAGAGGTAAATTACTAGGTTAAATTATTAATTCGTTAACTGGCGTAGCCTAAACCCCTAAAAATCAACTTCTAAAACATTAACCCATAAAAAAAGAGCCTCAAACGGTACTTGCAATACCTCGGCTCTCATTGATAAAATCATATGACAAAGATAACAATCCATTCCGAAAAACCAAGCTTTTCATACTATAAATTATAGTTCAAATAGTAATGACACAATCTGTAAGCTAGGGACTTATAAATTAAGCTGCATTTTAATTGTCTCATATTTTGATAGTTTTTAGTCTCACATCAAAAAAAGATTAATACAATTTATGCAAAATAATTTCGCTGGGAACCAAATCTGCGCCGCCACGTTTGGTGAATTGTAAAACTCCTTCACTTGTAATTAAGACTGCGCTTGAAGAACTTCCGTCTTTGTCTTTTAGTTTAATTTGCGCTTTATCACCATGCGTATAAACATATCCAGAAACTTCGAGAATTCCAGAATTTAATTCTTTTTTAGTTTCGCTTGTAATTTCAGCAGTTCCAAATATTGAATAATTTGACTGAGCTATTGTAATTGTAAAAATATATTCCTTTTTGCAATCCTTGCAATTCTCGTTGCTCCAAGTTCCTGAAAAACTATTCTCTTGTGAAAATGATTTTAGAGAAATCAAAAATGCTATAAAAATAAATTTTTTCATTGTAAACGGTATTATTAGAAATTTGAATCAAATATAAATCAAAAAAGCATCACAATATTGTGATGCTTTTTCTATGCTGAACAAAAATTATAGTTTTTTCAAATAAACTGATTTTCCGTTTAATGAAACATCAATCTGATTTGTTTTTTCGTTGAATGTTGTTCTTAATGCGTTTCCATTAAAAATTGTAACGTCGCCGTAAACGTGGCCGGCTTCTGCTGAGACGTAATCAAATAAAACTTTTTTATTGCCAGGTTCTATACCAATTTTATAACTTGAAAATTTTGTTCCTCTTAAATCAAATTCTTGCTGTGTATCTATAACATTTCCATCTGCATAAAAGTTTGTTACAGATTTGTTTAAAGTAATATCAGGATAATATTGATTTACTTTTTTAAGAAGTTCATATTGTTCAATACTTGCATCTTCTTTTTTAGAAGTAATTGTTTGAGCAAACGAAGCTGATGTGCATAAAATGGCTAATAATAAAAGGTACTTTTTCATATTTTTATATTTAAGGTTAATAAGTTGTTATGAAGATATTTAGCTTTTCATAACAATGATTTAGTTTTATAAACTTTTTTAAGTTATACTCTAAGGTAAGAAATCTTTACCTTTGCAAAAAATTATAAGCCGTATTTTAAGAAAATGACAACAAAAAAATATATTAAATTAATCCTTATTTTAGGTTCACTCACAGCTCTTGGTCCTTTCTCAATAGATATGTATTTGCCTGGCTTTTCAGGAATTGCAAAAGATTTACATACAACTGTTGCTAAGGTATCAATGAGTTTATCCAGTTATTTCATCGGAATTTCTGCTGGACAACTACTCTACGGACCTTTATTAGACCGTTTCGGACGTAAAAAACCTTTATTTATTGGTTTGCTGGTGTATATATTAGCATCTTTAGGATGTATATATGTTGCTGACATTGATACTTTTATATTACTTCGATTCGTTCAGGCAGTTGGAAGTTGTGCTGCAACGGTAGCTTCTGTTGCAATGGTTCGTGATTTATTTCCTGTAAAAGATATACCAAAAGTATTTTCGCTTTTGATGCTTGTTGTTGGGCTTTCGCCGATGCTGGCGCCTACGATCGGCGGTTATGTAACTGAAGATTTGGGCTGGCATGCCGTGTTTTTTATCTTGATGTGCATGGGAATTGTTATTTTGATAGCATCACAAATCGGACTTCCTAATACTTATAAACCAGATACTTCAATTTCATTAAAACCAAAACCAATTATTACAAATTTCATATCTGTTTTAAAAGAACCTCAGTTTTATACCTATGTGTTTACTGGAGCTATCGCTTTTTCTGGATTGTTTTCGTATGTAGCGGCATCTCCTATTGTTTTCATGGATATTTACCATGTCGATGCAAAAACGTACGGCTGGATATTTGCCTTAATGTCGGTTAGTTTTATAGGTTCAAGTCAATTGAATTCGATGTTGTTAAAGCGATTTTCTAGCGAACAAATGATTTTCGGCGCTTTAATTTCGCAATCCGTAATTAGTATTATCTTTTTGATTTTAGCTCTGAATAATCTTTTAGGATTGTATCAAACTATCGGAATGCTATTCTTGTTTTTAGCTTGTTTAGGAATTTCAAATCCGAATACGGCTGGTTTGACGCTTGCTCCCTTTGCAAAAAATACTGGAAGCGCTTCTGCATTAATGGGCGCTATTCAATTAGGATTAGGCGCTTTGGCTTCTTTTGCAATTGGTGTTTTTGTAAAAGATTCAGTTGCTCCCATGGTTGCGATTATGACAACCACAACAATAACAGCATTTGTAATTTTAAATATCGGAAAACGATTTATAAAAAATAAAGTAGAATTGTCAGATAGTGATGATGTTATGGTTGGGCACTAAATAAGAAGAAATTCCAATAATATAAAATTCCAAATTCAAATAAAAAAGCCAAAATCATTTGATTTTGGCTTTTTCTATTACATAATCCCTTGGAATTTGGAATTTAAAAATTGTAATTTAATTAGTGGTATTTGGAATTTAAAAAAATTGGAATTTTTAATTTTGTATTTTTTTATCAGGTCTAATGATCATTCTAAGTGATTGATCTTTTGCAAAATAAGCCACCATCCAATTCCAGAATGTGTTTAATCTGTTTCTATATGTGATTAGAGAAATCAAGTGAATAAACAACCAGATTACCCAGGCAAAGAAACCTTTAAAATGCCATTTTGGACTTGGTAAATCAACAACCGCTTTTGCTCTTCCGATAATTGCCATCGAACCTTTATCGTTATAAGTAAAGCCTTTAAGTGGTTTGTTTGCAATCATTGCTTTAAAGTTTTTAGCAAGATTTAATCCTTGTTGTATCGCCACTTGTGCAACTTGCGGATGACCGTCTGGAAAATTAGCATCGCCAGTTGCTATAGCTGTATCACCAATAGCATAAATATTTTCTAAACCATTTACTTTATTATATTGATCTGTTGCCATTCTTCGGCCTCGACCGTAACTTTCTTTCGGAATACCGTCAAAGATTTTAGCAGAAACTCCCGCAGCCCAGATTAAATTTCGGGTTTTAATGGTTTCTCCATTTTCAAATACTACAGTATCATCAACATAATCAACAACTTTGGTGTTTAGTTTTACCACAACTCCCAATTTTGTCAAAGCTTCAAGTGTATCCTTTTGAGATTCTTTACTCATTGGTGATAAAAGCGCATCGCCTCCATCGACTAAATAAACATTACTGGCAGAGGTGTCTAATTCTGGATATTCTTTTAAAAGAATACTTTTTCGCATTTCAGCAAACATTCCAGAAACCTCTACTCCTGTCGGCCCTCCTCCTGCTACTACAATGGTAAGCAACTTACGTCGTTTACGCATGTCTTTACAAATGGCAGCTTTTTCCAGGTTTTTAAGTAACGTATTACGCATTACGATGGCATCATTTAAGGTTTTCATCGGAATGGCGTTTTTCATTACGTTTTCCATACCAAAATAACTCGTTTCGGCTCCAGTGGCAAAAACAAGATAGTCGTAATCTAATTCTCCATTGCTCAAAGTAATTTTCTTTTCAGCAGGAGAAACAGAAATTAATTCACCTAATCGAAACTGCAGATTTTTTTTACCAGCGAAGAATTTTCTAAAAGGATAACTAATGCTCGAAGGCTCCAAAAAAGCCGTAGCAACTTGATATATAAGTGGTGGGAAAAAGTTATAATTATTTTTGTCTACAAGTGTTACTTGTATTTGAGGCTGATTTACAAGCTCTTTTGCTAGATTTAGTCCCGCAAATCCGCCTCCAATAATGACTATTTTCATATATGTTGTATTAAGTAGGATTAAAATAATTCCTTATAAATGTACAACTTTAATATACAATGACAAAAGTCATATTTATTACTTTTTGAATTTTTTAACAGGTTTTTCAACTATATCGATTTTGTTCTGCAAGATATAACTCGCCATTAATTTCTCGATTAGTTCTTCTTTGGTCAGATGATGAAATACAGTTTTAACTTTATTTTTTAAATCACTAGAAAGTTCATGATTCGGTTTTGTTTTGAAGATTTGTTTCGCCCATAAAAGCATATTATTTTCTTCCAAACTTGCTGCAGTTGGTTTTTTGAATTCAGAAAATTTGATTCCTAATTCTTTCTCAAAATCGGCAATTTCAAAAACTTCTTCTTGTTGTAAAACCGTTAATGAAAGTCCCTTTGCTCCTGCCCTTGCCGTTCTTCCACTTCTGTGCACGTAGTTTTCATAAGTATCAGGAAGATGATAATTAATTACATACGAAATTTCTTTGACGTCAATTCCTCTTGCCGCTAAATCCGTAGCAACTAAAATATTGATATGACCTTCACGAAACTGTTCCATAATTCGATCACGAATTCCTTGTGTCAAACTTCCATGAAGCGCACCAGAAGAAAATTTATTGATCGCCAGATTTTTGGCTAATTTATTTACAGCAGCTTTCGTTTTACAGAAAATAATTCCTCTTTCGCCATCTCTTGAATTTAAGAAATGCATTAAAACTTCTAGTTTTTCAATCGGATCAACTACAATATATTCGTGATCAATTCCTTCGTTACCAACAGTTTCCATATTGGCACTTATTTGAACTACATTTTTGTTCAAATAATTCTGAATCAATTGTTTAATTGTTCCAGGAAGCGTTGCTGAAAATAGTAAAGTTCTATGTTTTTTAGGAAGTTCAGCAATAATTTCATCCAAGCTTTCTTTAAGAATCGACACCATTTCATCGGCTTCATCTAAAACCAAATAAGGTGTTTCTTTTAAATCGATTGCTTTTCTTTGAATTAAATCGACTAAACGGCCAGGAGTTGCAACTACAATCTGCGCTCCTTCTTTTAGTCTTTCAATCTGTGGTTTTATCGGAGTTCCTCCACAAATTGAAGCAATAGATATACTCGGAATATATTTTCCAAAATCTTCTAAATTTCTAAAAATCTGCTGTCCTAATTCTCTGGTTGGAACTAAAATTACAGCTTGAACTGATTTCGATTCTGAATCAACTAACTGTAATAATGGCAATCCAAAAGCGGCCGTTTTTCCTGTTCCTGTTTTTGCTAATCCTACAATATCGTGCGTTTCAGATAATAAAAGTGGAATTGTTTCTTGTTGAATTTCAGTAGGTTCAACAATATTTAATTCGCTTAAAGCTTTTAAAATTGGCGATGAAAGCCCTAATGTTGAGAATTGTTTAGACATAAATATTTTTAGATTTTAGATTTCTGATTTTTAGATTTTAGTTTTCTGATTTTTAGATTATTACAGATTGCTGTAGATTTTAATTGCTTTTTTTATAATGATGTTAAAATAAAAATCTTTGCCAAAGTTTTAAACTTTGACAAAGATCATATAAAATTTTTTATAAACTCAAATTATCAATCTGGTTCATTCATGATTTTTTCACGATATTTTTTTCCGATCATTAATGTTAATCTTAGTTTGTAATCGTCAACCAGCCACTCGCGGTAGTTTTTACTGCATTGGCTCAAACATTTAGAATAACGTTTAATTCGGTCTTCGATATCATCATCTAATTCTTTTGCCAAAGATTTTGCTTCCTGCAATGTTTCAGTATTGTCTACACACATTGAAGAATGTTGTTCTAACGATTTATCTAAAACTACTTTTGAACGTAAATTTTGTTTGATAATTAACTTATGTTCTTCATCAACGTCAAAAGTAACGTCAGCAGTTTTACTGAATTTTGCTCGTAATTCTAACGGCATACTGTATTTAAAGAACAACTCAATTTCCTGATCGTCACGAAGATTCTCCAAATAGAATTCTGGCGATTTAAAAATGTGCTGCCAGTTTACAGGATCGCTCCATAAACCAAAACGCGCGGCGTTGTTTCCTAAATCGATAACCGTAAATTCATCTTTTCCAGGTAATTTACGAGAACCACGGCCAATCATTTGGAAATATAAAGTCAATGATTTTGTCGCTCTGTTCAAAATAATAGTTTCAACCGTTGGCTCATCAAAACCAGTTGTCAAAATTCCTACAGAAGTCAAAATCGCATCTGGAGTCTTTTTAAACCATTGTAATATATCTTTACGTTCTTCAGAACTGCTTGTGTTGTCAAGGTGTCTAATATCGTAACCCGCTTCTCTAAACGTTTCATATACATATAATGAAGTATGAATACCGTTATTGAAAATCAATGTCTTTTTACCCAAAGAGCGTTCTGTGTACGCATGAAGCAATTTTTCCTGCATCAAAGTATTGGTATACAAGTCATCAGATGATTTTACGGTATAATCACCATTGATACCCACTTTTAACGAAGTCAAACCAACATCATAACTATAAGTTGTTGCTTTTGCCAAGAAACCTTTGTCAATCAATGATCCAATTGTATCTCCTACAATAAGTTCATTATAACTTTGATGCATTGGTAATTTAATATTAGAACTCAAAGGCGTTGCTGTTACTCCAAGAATAAAAGCATTTTTGAATGAGTTTAATAATTTTCTAAATGAATTATAGTGCGCCTCATCAATAATTACCAAACCAATATTATCCAAATGAAGTTTTTCATCATTAATACGGTTTTTTAAAGTTTCTACCATCGCCACAAAACACGAAAAATCATTTTGGTCTGGAAGTTCTTTTACTTTACTATTGATTATTTTGTTGTTTACACCAAAACCTGTCAGCATCTTGGAAGTTTGCTTACAAAGTTCTATACGGTGCGTTAAAACCACAACTTTTTTGTCGTTATGAGATAAATAACGACGAACGATTTCAGAAAATATTACTGTTTTTCCACCTCCTGTTGGGAGCTGGTACAATAAGTGGTGTTTTGTAGAAGCATTGTCTAAACGTTCAAAAATAGCGTCGATGTCGCCTTTTTGGTATGCATACAGTTCTTTCTTCTCTTCTCTTTGTATTTCTAAAGTGTTTTGAGACATTGTTTATTTTTGGATTTTTGCAAAAATACACCGAAAAAACAGTTATTCACCTTATTTTAAACTAAAATTAAACTTTTTTTTAAATAAATATTTTTTATGGAAATGTCTCTAAGAGTCGATTTTGTCTAAAATTGTCTCAAAATCATACTTGTTTTTCCATTTTTGCTGCAAAGTTTCTTCATAAATTGCATTAATTCGCAATTTAAAATCAGTAAAAATTCCGTTTGAAATAATAAAATTAACAGCTTGTTCGAACGAATTAAAGATACTTTTGTAAAACAATTCCTGCTTGATGAAATTTTGCGAAGAAAACGTTTGCGCAATTTCGATGTTGTAAAGCATAATATCTGCTACAACATAAGAATCAACTCCGAGCATTATAAAATGTTTGATCAATTTTTGGGCAACCGATCTTCGCATTTTTGCTTTGGGACGCCATTTTGCTCCAGGCTTTTTGATTGGGAAATATTCATGCGAGATTTTAACCTTGGCCTCCTGCAGTAATTTGTCTTCTTTTGGGTTAAAAACAAAATCATAATACACTTTTACAGGAGCAAATTTTTCATACAATTCTATTAATTGTTCTTCTAGCTGCTCTTTCGTTAATTCGCCTAAATATTTTTTTAAATCTCTTTTGCTCATATTATAAAGGTAATTTTCAAATTTTGAAATTCCAAATTTCACTAAATTAAACTTTGCATTTACACACAAGTATTGTAAAGCAGTAAAATGAAAAAATCAAGTTTATTTCATTTTTAAAATTCTGAAATCAATCCAGAATCCTTAATTTTGCGGGCATAAAACTTAAAAAATAGATACATGCTCAAGATTTTCAAAGTTACTGCCATTTTAGAAGGAATCTCTTATTTAGTATTATTTGCTAATATGTTAATTATCAAAAATAACAATCCTGAACTTTATCATACATTATTACGTCCGCTTGGAATGGCTCACGGTATTTTATTTATTGGATATATTATTTTAGCTTTTTTATTGAAAAAATCAATGAATTGGGATTTAAAAACTTTCGGAATCATTTTGGTTGCTTCTCTTATTCCGTTTGGAACTTTCTATGTGGAGAAAAAATATTTAGAAAATGCCTAAACTTTTGGAGAAAGTATTTAACTTTTTATATCCTGTTTTTAGAAATTGGGGAATGAGCCGTAACGTTGCGTCTTACACCAGTTTAATCCTGAATATCATAATTTTAATTGCGCTTGCTTACATTGTATATTATGTAGCCAAGTTTATTTTAGTCACTTTGACTGCCGTTTTTGCGCAGAAAACAAAAACAAAGTTTGACGATTATTTAATTCAAAACAAAACTACAAGATATACAGCTTATTTAATTCCGTTTTTCTTTATTTATAAAGCCGTTCCGGTGATTTTGGATAAATACGAATATTGGGAATCGATGTTCGGAAAAATAGTTGGTATTTACATCGTTTTACTTGGATTATGGATTGTAAGAACCGTTTTTAATTCGTTACGTGATTATTTAAAACAAAAACCAGAATACAGCGACAAACCAATCGATAGTTTCGTTCAGGTCATTATGATCGTGCTTTGGATTTTCGGAGTTGCGATGATTATCTCGACTTTGTTCGGAATCAAAAAGGGCGAATTGTTGACCATTTTAGGAACACTTTCGGCGATTATCATTTTGATTTTTAGAGATACAATCCTCGGATTTGTTTCGAGTGTTCAAGTCGCGATCAATGATATGGTTCGAATTGGCGATTGGATTACAATGGACAAATTTGGAGCTGACGGAGATGTTATAGAAATTAACTTGACAACAGTAAAAGTTCGAAATTTTGACAATACGATCACAACAATTCCAACCTATGCTTTAAGCTCCGATTCGTTTCAGAACTGGCGAGGCATGCAGAAATCAGATGGAAGACGAATCAAAAGACATATTCTGGTTAAAAGCAGTACGATTCGTTTTTTAAACGATGAAGATTTGCGCGAACTCAGAAGAGTGCAGTTAATTACAGCTTATATTGACAGCCGTCAAGCGGAAATTGAAAAATACAACGATTTAAGAGGAATTGATAAGGCGCTTTCGCTGAATGGCCGAAATATGACCAATTTAGGTTTGTTTAGAAAATATATCATGCAATATTTAATCGATCATCCAGGGTTGAATAAAGATATGCATATCATGTGCAGACAATTGCAGTCGACAGCGCATGGAGTTCCGTTAGAAATTTATGTTTTTTCGAGTGATAAACGTTGGGCAAACTACGAATATATCATGGCAGATATTTTCGATCACGTCATGGCTTCTGTAAGATATTTTGATCTTGAAATCTTCGAATTGCCTTCAAGTTTGAATTAATCTTTATTTGTTTCAGGTTGAATGGCTTGTGTGTTTTACTGCAAAGAGCGCAAAGATTTACGCAAAGTTCGCAAAGTTTTTTAAGATAAAACTTTGCGAACTTTGCGTTTATATTCGGTATATAAAGTAAAAAACCTTGCGTACTTTGCGTTAAAATACACAAGTCTGAAAGCTAAAAACTACTCAGCCCTTTGAAATATAAACTAAGGATTTTTATAATCAATTGGGTGTTGTTTCAAGATTTATGACTTAACCGCAAAGATTTACGCAAAGTTCGCAAAGTTTTTTAAGATAAAGCTTTGCGAACTTTGTGTTTATATGCTGTTCGGCTTATAAAAAAACCTTGCGTGCTTTGCGTTAAAACACACAAGCTTGAAACCTAAAAAACTACTCCACTCTTTCAAAAATAAATTCTGGATTTTTATAATCAATTGGGACTTCTGGAACATAACACGGAAGATTAAAATAAGTTCCGATTACTCCTTTTCCTAAAAATAGTTTTTTATCTTTTTTCAAAAGAGCCAAAGGAACCCTTTTCCAATTTCCTCCAAAAGAAATAAAATGATAATCGCCTCGCAGCGTATCTCCTTTTAGATCTCCTCTAACATCTCCCGAGTCTTTTCCAAATCTATAACGCGAGATTTCGTATCTTCCATAAAAACGTTTGTTGTTGATATGAATATCTAAAATTGCTGTATCTTTTTTATTTACAGCACGATACAATTCATGATTGTATTTTTCTTTATCTTCTTTCGAATTACAGGAAATGAACAGCAAAAAGAAAAACAGAAGTAAGCGCATAATTTATTTTTAGAAAAACAAAAATAGAGATTTTGTTTTGGATTAATTCGCTAACTTTAAAGAAAACTAAAAACAACAAAATGGAAGATAGAGACACTTTTTTAAAAGAATTCAGAGGCGAAACTTTAGGAACCGTAAGTGCTCAATCTTCAGCAGATGAGTTATTTCAAAACCAAACCATCAGACCAATCTTAAAACTACAAAACGATTTATTTATTGCTGTTTTTGTTAATTACATCAATAAAAACAAAAGAGATTTTTATTCTTATTCTGTAGATAAGAAATTACAAACGATTGAAAATTCCATTCAAAAAGACATCAAATTCAGAAATTCATTAAAAGGAATCATAATGGGACTTTTTACAATTGAAGAATATGATACCTATATTCAAAATTCTTCCAACTTAAATAAACGTATGATGAATTTATTGATTGAAAGATTGAAAAGTCAAGTTCAATTATTTGAAGTTGAGTCGAATTAATATTTTTCTTGATGGAAATTGAAATTGTAGAAAACAAAAAGCAAAGTTTGTATGTTTATGAAAATGACGAATTGTTGTTTTATTCTATAATTGACTTTAAATGGACCAAAAAGAATATTGTCAAGGTTTTTGACTCTAAAAGTGATTTAATGTTTGAAGTCGAAAGTCAAAAATTGCCTTTTAGGTTTCAAAAAATCAAAATTTTATTTCAAAAAACTAAAAAAGAAAAAAATATTAATGCTTTAAATTACAATTATATCTTATTTAATGAAAATTAAGAATTGAAAAGACAAAAAGATGATTTCTTTGCTATTAATCAAAATTTTTCTTACTCTTTGAATGGAATTAAAATTGCACAGATAAAGCAGAAAACGTGGAATTCTGCACAGAAAATTAATGTAGAGATTAATAATCAATATTTAGATTTTAAAGATTTGATCCTCATTCATATTTTAATAATAAGAACGGGATTTAATTCCGATTAATAAATTGTTGTAATAATGTTTAGTCCATTCCGAAATAAATTTCCATTAAATGATGAAAAATGGAATGAATATACCGGTTATTTTAATCGAATAGAAATTCCTGCAAAAACGACTCTTTTAGAAGAAGGCGAAATTTCAAAAAAGCTATATTTAATAGAAAAAGGCTGTGTTAGAGTATGGTTCAATAACAACGGAAAAGATCTGACTTCTCAATTTTTTTTCGAAAATCAAAGTGTGGCTTCTATTGAAAGTTTTATGAAAAAATTTCCGAGTCCGGTTTTCGTAGAAACGATTGAACCTTCAATTCTATGGTGGATTCACAAAGAAAATATTGATACAATAATTGAAGAAATTAAAGAAGTTCCTGAATTAAGAGATCGATTAATCAATATGCTTTTTCAAAGAACTTTTGATTATATGAAACATTTTTTCTCTTTTCTAAAAGACTCGCCTACTCAACGATATCTTAATTTAACTCAAGAAAAACCTCAGATCATTCAAAGAGTTCCTCAGCATTATATTGCATCATATTTAGGAGTGAGTACGGTGCATTTAAGCCGTATTAAGAGCAAATTGCTTCAGAACAAATGATCTTTTATTTGATAACAAATGTTATCGTCTGCCTATAACTTGCTTTATAATTTTGCTTCATAAAATTTAATAATTATGAAAGCAGCAGTAGTTTATAAAAAGGGCGAATCGCCAAAATATGCAGAATTTCCAGAACCAATTGTGTCAAATGAAAATGAAGTTTTGGTTTCGATTAAAGCCGTAGCAATTACTAATCTTGATAAAGGAATTGCAAGTGGAAAGCATTATTCTTCGGAAAAAGAAAACCTAAACGTATTTATAGTTGGAAGTGACGGAATTGGGATTTTGGAAAACGGAACAAGAGTATATGCGCGCGGAATCTATGGAACAATCGCAGAAAAAGCTCTTGTAGAAAGAAATAGAATGGTTGTATTGCCAAACGGAATTGATGATGCAACAGCCGCAGCAATGCCAAATGCGGTTGCAGGTTCGGCTATGGCTCTTCGTTTTAGAGCGGGAATAAAACCTGGAGAAACAGTTTTAATAAATGGGGCAACTGGTTTTACAGGAAAAATGGCGGTTCAAATTGCAAAACATTACGGAGCAAAGAATATAATTGTAACAGGAAGAAACGAAAAAGCGCTTGAAAACCTTTTAGAATTAGGAGCTGATAAAGTTGTATCTATAAAACAAAATGACGAATCTTTTGTTTCTCAACTAAAAGAAATTCATGAAGCAACTCCGATTGATATTATAATTGATTATTTATGGGGACATTCGGCAGAACTGATTCTTTCGGTTGTAAAAGGAAACGGAAATTTTACGCACAAAACGCGGTTTGTTTCTGTAGGCTCTATGTCTGGAGACACAATTCAGTTATCTGCACAGATTTTACGAAGCGTTGATCTTCAATTATCAGGTTCAGGATTGGGAAGTTGGACAAAAGAAGAGGTCAAATTATTATTTTCTGAAATACTTCCGGAAATGTTTCTTTTAGCTTCAAAAAACATATTAAAAGTAAATACAGAAACCGTTTACTTATCAGATATTGAAAAGATGTGGAATTCAGAAGTTCCTGACGGAAAAAGACTTGTAGTTATTGTTTAAAGCTTTAAGTTGCAAAGTTTCTGAGATACTAAGATGATAAGTTTTTTTCTCAGAAGGTGATACAAAAAAGGATGAGTTTTAAAAACTCATCCTTTCATATATTTATAAAGTTTAAAAACCTTAGTATCTCAGCACCTTAGTAGCTTAGCAACTCTAATAAAACTTCCTCAAACCTATTTCTCGGTAAAAACTGATCTTCCAAAGCTTTTGTAAACGGAATTGGCGAATCTAAACTCGCAACTCTTTTTACTGGAGCGTCAAGATATTCAAAACAATTTTCCATAATTAAAGCCGAAATATCACTTGCGATTCCGCCAAACAAAGTGTCTTCTTGATAGATAATTGCTTTTCCAGTTTTCTTAACTGATTCAAAAATAGTTTCGGTATCTAAAGGCTGTAAAGTTCTTAAATCAATTAAATCAGCATCGATTTCTGGATGGTTTGCTAATGTTTCTAAAGCCCAATGAACTGGCGCTCCAAACGAAATAATAGTAACCGAATTTCCTTCTTTTAACAAAGCCGCTTTTCCTAAAGGAATTGTGTAATATTCTTTAGGAACTTCTTGATAAATACTTCTGTATAATAATTTATGTTCGAAAAATAAAACCGGATTTGGATCATTAATAGATGTATTTAAAAGACCTTTTGCATCATAAGGAAATGCAGGATAAACTACTTTTAAACCCGGAGTTTTGGTAAACCAAGCCTCATTTGTCTGCGAATGAAAAGGTCCCGCCTGAGTTCCTCCGCCGCAAGGCATTCTAACGACAACATCGGCATTTTCGCCCCAGCGATAATGAGATTTCGCCAAAAGATTCACTATCGGATTGAATCCTGTGGAAACAAAATCGGCAAATTGCATTTCTACAATTGCTTTGTAACCATTTATAGATAATCCCATCGCCGTTGAAACAATCGCGCTTTCGCAGATTGGCGTATTTCGAACACGATCTTTTCCAAAGAATTCTACAAAACCATCTGTAATTTTAAATGCTCCGCCATATTCTGCGATATCTTGTCCCATTAAAACCAAATTTCTGTGCTTTTGCATGGACTCGTTTAAACCATTTCGAATGGCATCAATAAAACGAATATTTTCAGTTTCAGCTTCTGTTGTAAATTCTTCATATTGAAACGGTTTGTAAACATCATCTAATTCTCCGCTGTAAGTTGGTTCAATTTCAGGTTCGGCATTTGCCATTGCCCAATTTTCATCAATTTGCTGTTTAATTGCAGCACGAAACTGTTCGTCTAATTCTTCAGTAAGAATTCCGTTTTCCAATAAATATCTTTTGTAGTTGGCAACAGGATCTCTCAATTCCCATTGCTCCATTAAATCCTGCGGAACATATTTTGTACCACTCGCCTCTTCATGTCCGCGCATTCTGAAAGTTTTAAACTCCAATAAAATCGGACGCGGATTCTCTTTCATTTCTTCTTTTAATTGAGAAAGTTTGTTGTAAACTTCTACGATATTATTTCCGTCAATAATCCAGCTTTCAATTCCGTAGCCAATTCCTTTATCTGCCAGGTTTTCGCACGCATATTGTTCGTTTGTAGGAGTTGAAAGTCCGTAACCATTATTTTCTATAATAAACATTACAGGAAGTTTCCAAACTGCAGCAATGTTCAAAGCTTCATGAAAATCGCCTTCGCTTGTTGCTCCTTCTCCGGTAAAAACGGCGGTAATTTTTTTATTGTCCTGAAGTTTATTCGCTAAGGCAATTCCGTCAGCAATTCCTAACTGAGGTCCCAAATGCGAAATCATTCCTATAATATTATATTCTTGAGTTCCAAAGTGAAAACTTCTGTCACGGCCTTTCGTAAAACCGTTCGCTTTTCCCTGCCATTGCGAAAATAAACGATGCAGTGGAATCTCTCTAGTTGTAAAAACACCAAGATTTCGGTGCATTGGTAATATATATTCAGATTGGTCTAAAACTGCGGTAACGCCAACAGCGATAGCTTCCTGCCCGATTCCGGAAAACCATTTAGAAACTTTTCCCTGACGAATCAAGATCAGCATCTTTTCTTCGATTAGTCGTGGTTTTAGTAATTTTTTATATAAGTCTATTAATTGATCGTCGGTTAGGTTTTGTCGGTAAAAAATCATGTAATTTTTTGTTTTTTAGTGTTTCAAATATAACAATTTGCGTTAGTTTTATTGAATTCTGAAATATATTTTTCATCTAAAACCTACTTTTACTAGTTGAGCTTAAGTTTATTTTCTAAAATATTCTCTACCTTTGTTAGCGAAAGGTGCTTATGACACCTTTTTTCTTTAAATATAAAATGTAAAGTATGCAAAACATTCCTAGTGTAGACTTACGTGATTTCCTTTCGGACAACCCGGAACGTAAACAAAAATTTGTAAATGAAATCGGCAGTGCATTTGAAAACATTGGCTTCGTAGCCTTAAAAGGTCATTTCCTTGATGATCAATTGGTAAACGAACTTTATGGTGAAATTAGAAACTTCTTCACCTTGCCATTAGAAACTAAGCATAAATATGAAATTCCTGGAATTGGCGGCCAAAGAGGTTATGTTTCTTTTGGAAAAGAGCATGCTAAAGGTCGTAAAGAAGGAGATTTAAAAGAATTCTGGCACTTCGGTCAATACGTTGACAAAGATTCTAGATGGGCTTCAGAATATCCAGATAATGTGGAAGTTACAGAATTGCCTCGTTTTAATGCAGTTGGTAAAGAAGCGTATCAAAAACTAGAAAAAACCGGAGTTTATGTTTTAAGAGCTTTGGCTTTACATTTAGGTCTTGATGAGTTTTATTTTGATAATTATGCAAAAGAAGGAAACTCAATTTTAAGACCAATTCATTACCCGCCAATTACTTCTGAGCCAGAAAACGCAATTCGCGCGGCTGCTCACGGTGATATCAATTTGAT
>NZ_CAMLIX010000028.1 GCF_946479975.1 uncultured Flavobacterium sp. | reverse complement strand
GTTCACTGCTTTTGATCGTGATGCTCCAGTTAATCCGGTATCACCTTTAACACCTTGAGGTCCTGCTGCGCCCTTTAATCCAGTATCTCCTTTAAGTCCTTGTGGTCCTGGTAAAGAACTTCCGCTTGTTTTTGCATATAAAGCGTAAGGCGTACTCAATAATTGCGAAGTGCCAGCTATTGTATACGATGTTCCGCCTGAAGGATCTGTTTCTGTTTTAATAAAATACGGACCTGCTGACCAGTCAATTGAACTGAAATTGCCCTGTTTTACCGTCCCGTCCCCGATTTCTAAAGTTATTAATCCGTTTGAATTCGAAGTTGGATTTTGAGTTTCTACATAAACAGGAGTACCGTTTATTGCTCCCTTTAAAATGCTAATCTGCATTCCCACAGATTGATTGATCACTAAAGTATTGGATTGATTTCTTATTACTGCCTGAAAACTCATTTTTTCAGGTGCCTGCGCCTGAAGTGCGAGTGATAGTAGTAAAAATGTAATAATTAAGTAGTTTTTTTTCATATGCTAGTTTTTTAGAATCTTAAAAGTTTTTATGGGTTTTTCATTTCGCATTACTAGTAAAAAATAAACAGCCGATGGATAAGGATCCATTTGTATTGAGGTTATTTCATTACTAATCACATTCCTTTGCAGTTGTCTTCCGTTTAGATCTCTAAGAATAAAAGACATATTGGAGGAACTATGATCCAAAACAGAAAGCGATAATAAATCTGCTGTTGGGTTAGGGTAAACAGTCATTTTTAAATTAATACCAAATTCATCAATACCAAGAGTGGTGCTGATTTCATACGGTTGCTGCATTCCTTTTAAAAGAGTACCGCCTGATCCGTTATCTATAGTATAAAATGACTGCCCCGCAGTATAACTCAAATTGCCAGTACTGCCGGTGGTTTCACCTCCAGATGCAGTTGTACTTTGTTGGGCACTAATACTTTCTAAACCCAATAGGATGACCGCGAGTGATAGCGTCGTTTTTTTGAATTTCATAAATTTTATAGTTAAAGGTTTGAAAATTTTATAAAAGCAGTAATTAATTTTCCATCCAGCATTGTAATACAATCAATTGCATTTTTTTTGGCAAGATGTTCTGAGGTGGTTAGAGTTGAAATTTAGAAGACAAAACTAACTTGTCTTTTTATAAAAAACATTTACATATGTTGATACAATGGAATTTAAATCAAGCTGCGTCACTTCTGGAGTACTTTTAGATAGGATTTTCTAATGATTCTTAAATATGAATGAATTGAAGTTTTATGATCTTCAAAAAAAAAGCCGAACTATTCGTAAAGAATAGCCGGCTAATCTCTATATGATTTTAAGGTTTTGAAGAAAACTTGACGTTTATTTTTAACCTCTTTGTATTGAAATTTTATTCTATTTCTTTAAAGAAATTGTTGATCTGAAATAACTGCGTATCAGCTGCTTTTGACCAATATGCCGCATCATGTGCTCCGGGACGCTCTTCGTAAATATGAGGAACTTTAAGATCAATCAATTTTTGATGAAGTTCGCGATTTTGGCCAATTAAATAATCATCTGTTCCGCAGCTAATTAAGATTTTTTGCTTTGAATTGACTAAACGGTTTATTTGAGAGAGTGCTGTATATTCTTTCCAAGTTGCATTGTTTTCACCAAGCAGTTTCTGTACACCGTAATCTTTTCCATAATAGGTAAAATCTAGAGCTCCGCAAATACTCCCAATAACTTCAAAAATATTTTGATGTCTTGCTCCTATGTAAAGCGCGCCATGTCCGCCCATGCTCCATCCCATAATGGCAGTTTTAGAAGGATCTGTTTTGTAGTGTTCATCGATGTATGAAACCAATTCTTTTGCTATAAAGGTTTCATATTTTGAACCAGTTGTTTGACTATCAATGTACCAGCTGTCGTAATTTCCATCAGGCAGAATAAAGTAGGTCTGCATTTCACGGCTTAAATTAAGAAGTGAAGGAATGTCTTGCTGCATTGTTCTTTTAGGGTTACCGCTGTAACCGTGCAGAATGTATACGCTCGGTATATTTTTTTTTATTTTCTGATCCGGACTTATCACTAAAGTTTTGATTTTTTTCTGCATTGAAGCACTGTAAACCTCTAAAGTATCTACTTTCTGTGCCAAACAGATGGTGTTGATGCTTAATACGGTCCATAACAAGATAGATTTTATCATTTTGTAAATATTTAAAATTATGATGACAAAATTATTCTGTCCCTTACTTTAAAGCATTAACATATGTTGAAATGAAAAAAATAAAAACAGACATATACATTTAGTACCACATCTTTAAAAATGATTTTTTAAACAAAACTATTAGAAGAAATAAACGAGGAAAAATATTTTTAACCTCAATTAATATGAGATCAGAAATAAAAATTTGTCGCATTTTTCAAAAACTAAGAATCTAAAACTTTACGTATTCTGCTTAGCTGTGTTGGCGTGACACCTAAGTAAGATGCAATTTGATGCTGCTTGAGGCGTTTGACAAGTTTTGTATTTTGAAGTAAGGTAAGGTAACGTTCTTTTGCTGAGGCTGATTTTAATATAATTTCCAACGGCTCTTTTTTTACAACCCAGTTTTTCTCCAGATAAGCAATATAAAATAAAGCCAGATCATGATGTTCGCTGATTAGTTTTCTAAATTTATCAGCAGGACAAACAATAAGTTCAGAATCTTCTAAAACGTCTATAGAAAATAGACTTGGTTTGTCTTCAATAAGAGAAGAGGTGGAAGCGCAAAAGCTGTTTTCTTCAAAAAATATTTTATAGATAGAAGTTCCATTTTTGTCGCTACCGTAATAACCAAGCAGACCAGATTTTACAAAGTAATAATTACGTGCCGTATCACCAGCTCGTAATATAATTTCGTCTCTTTTAAAAATCTTCGTGTAACAGATATTGCGCATAGCTTCAATAGTATTTGGTGAGAGATTGTAATAACAATTCATTCTGTCCATCATTTCATCCATAAGATAGTGCGTTTTCTGTTTAATGGCTACTGCCTCTTTGTTTTACAATATTAAATAAATTTAAATGCAATTACTAAATAAAAAAAGCAGATCACAGCTTACGCTATAATCTGCTTTAAATATAAAATATCTCGCTTTATGAATTACCATAAAGGTTAGATTCACCTCCGTCAATGGCAATAGTCTGTCCATTAACATACTGGCATTCATCGCTGAGTAGAAACGCCACTAGATTTCCAACATCTTCTGGTTTACCCAGCTGTCTTGTTGGATTTCTTTGTGCATATGTTGTTTCAGCCGCTTTTGGATCGGATGGATTTACCTGTTTAAAAGCTTCTGCCACCATTGGTGTCAAAATAGCTCCAGGTGCTATTGCATTAGTATATATTCCATCTTTGCCATATTCTATAGCTGCATTTTTTGTCATACCCGAAACGGCATGTTTACTTGCTACATACGGCATCTGATTAACAACACCTCTGATTCCGCCAACAGAAGCTACGTTTACAATTTTTCCTCCACCTTGTTTCTGCATTACCGGAATCACGTATTTAAGACCGTAATACACACCCATAAGATTGATATCAATTACTTTTTTAAATATATTGATATCATAATCAACTATTGAAGCTTGTTTTCCTTCAATACCTGCATTATTGTAGAAGCCGTCGATACGGCCAAACTCTTCAACTGTTTTGTCTACATAATTTTTAACAGCTTGTTCATCAGAAACGTCTGCTACAATAGTTATTATTTTTGAATCTGGTGCTGCTGACTGGATTTCTGCTTTTGCTTTTTCCAGTGCTTCTGCGTTGTAATCTACAATAGAAAGATTTGCTCCTTTGAGTGCTACAGCTTTACTTGCTGCTAGTCCAAGACCCATAGCAGCTCCAGTTATAATGATTGTTTTGTCTTTAAAAATGCTCATAATATATAATTATTAAAATGTATTAATTGAAAAAATATTCATTTAAGATTCAGATTTAGCTCATTCCTCTCCACATCATATCAAAATAGTCATCCATAAGCTGTTGGTCTAGTGGAAATAACTTTTGCATGACACTGGTAGAACAGGCGCGTACTGCACCATCAAAAAAACTGATAAGTACAATTGCATCTACTTTTTTTATGATTCCTTCTTGTTGTCCTTTTTCTAAAAGAGTATACAGCGGTTTATTCTGTCTTTCATATTCTGCCAACTGTTTATCGAAATTTAGCTGAATGTATCCAGACTGTATATATTGGTCGATAAAAACGGTTTCGTTATAGTTTTCTAACCTGTAATTGAGCATGTTAATATAAATCTGCTTAAGCGAAAGTCTAATGGGCTTATTAATATCAAAGTCAACAAACATCGCGTGCGTCATTTGATCTTCTACGGCAGCATAAGCCAGCTGTATAATTTCTTCTTTATTCTTAAAATAGATGTACAGCGTTCCGGCAGCAATTCCGGCGGTCTTGCTAATGCCTGAAATAGTAACGCTTGCAAGTCCGTGTTTGCCTGTAAGTGCATAAACTGACTTTAAAATTTTCTCTCTTTTATCTGGATCTAAAGGTCTCATGTAGTAAAGTTAAATGAAAAAGTATTCATTTAAATAAAAAAGTGCAAATTATAACTTTTTTTTAAGGAAGAAAATGATCAAACGGAAGCATACAAGTACTGCTTTTTACCCGCTATCTGATTGTCAGCATTGGACAAAAAGCCTTTACATTTTTTAATAAATGGTATAACATTAGGCTGCGGGTTAAATTAGAACTACCTTTCACACATATAAACATATAAAGGGAGCAGGGCGGTGTTATCAGAAAGAAAAATTAAGTATGCATTTTTAAGAGGCGGTGGTAATGCAGGCAGACTTATTAATGATTATGAATGGAGCACTACAGCACTTGGACCTGCAGAACTTTGGGACGATAGTCTTTGTTCTTCCCTGAGTATTATGCTTGGTTCAGCCGTACCTATGTTTTTGGTTTGGGGTAGCGAACAGCTTTTTTTTTGCAATGATTCTTTTGCCTCTTTTGTCAAAAGTTCAAAACTCGATATGGTTATTCCCGGCAAACCCGTGCGAGAAATTCTTCTTAACGATTGGCAAAAGGTCGTTTTAACCCTACAAAGAATTACTGTAAGCGGAAATGCAAAATCAGAAGACAATATCACTATTTTATTAAAGGGAAATAAGAAACTTCAAACCATTCATCTTACTCTAACTTATAGCTGTATTTTCGATAAATACGGAGAAATAAAAGGAATTTTTGCATCCTGTACAGAAAATTTAGCGGTGATACCTGCGGTTGTGAAATCACAGAGTGTACGATCTCAGCTGAACAATGTATTAATGCAGGCCAATGCGGGAATTGCACAGGCCAATATAGACGGACGCATTGTGGAAGTAAATGAACGTTACTGCCAAATGCTGGGCTACAGCCGTGATGAAATTCTTTTAATGAATTTAGGAGAACTAACGCACCCAGAAGATTTACAAAGAAATAAGATATTACTGGAAGACTGCATTGTGAACGGAAATGATTTTCTGATGACAAAGCGTTATGTCTGTAAAGACGGAAAAGTAATCTGGGTAAACAATAGTGTTGCCTTGGTAACAGACTCCGATAATAAAAAATACCTTACTGCTATTGCCATAGACATTACAGAGCAGAAAGAAAAAGATAAAAGACTTACGGCTAGCGAGAACCTTTTTCAAAGCGTTGTGGAGAGAGCTCCAATTGGGGCAGCATTATTTCGAAGTAAAGATTTTTACATAGAATTTGCCAATGGCGTAATGCTAAAGTACTGGCAGAAAGAAGAAAGTATCATCGGAATGAAAATTACTGATGTACTCTCCGAAAATGCGGGAAAAGACTTTTTTGAACATTTGCGTGAGGTTTACCAATCAGGTATAGAATATCGCGCCGTTGGAGCGTTTACTGATAATCATGAGACTGGAATTCGGAACTATTACGACTATTCCCTGACACCGTTGTTTGATGAAAATCACCAAGTTTATGGTGTACTGCATATGTGCTCTGATGTTACTCTTACTATTTCGGCACAGCAAAAAACAGCTGAAAACAGTAATAGGCTTGCCTCTATTTTTGAGCAGTCTCCAGTAGGGATTGCAACTCTTAGTATTGATGAAGCTCTTATTTTTCAAAGTGCAAATGCATTCTACTGTGAGTTGGTTGGCCGTGACAAAAAGGATTTAATAGGATTGTCTCTTCTTGAAGCACTTCCTGAAATTAAAGGTCAGGGATTTGATCTTCTGCTGCAAGAAGTGATTAAAACTGGCAAAGCATTTATTGCAAAAGAAGTAGAAGTGGAGTTGTTTCGAAATGGTAGTCTAGGCTATGTTTATGTCGATTTGACTTATCAGCTGCATTATGATTCAGATGGTATTCCAACCAATGTTCTTGTCGTTGCAACAGATGTGACAAATCAAGTATTAAGTAGAAGAAATGTTGAACAGAGTGAAGCAAAACTTCAAAGTCTGATTGCCGCTGCACCTGCAGGAATTGGTCTTTTTGTAGGTCGGGATCTAGTTATAGAAAATCCCAACCAGACTTTTATAGATATAGTAGGGAAGGGACCAGGTATTATCGGACTTCCACTTCGTGAGGCAATGCCAGAACTAATTACCGAAGGACAAGCCTATTTAAAGATATTAGATGATATTTTTACTACTGGTGTTCCTTTTATTTCACCTGCTTCGCTGGTAAAAATCAATCAGAACGGAGTTTTAAATGATAATTATTACAATATATCATATACTCCGATTTACAATACAGAAGGAGAAATTTACGCTATTCTCGACATTGCCATTGATGTAACTGAACAGGTAAGAGCGCAGCGTGCGATGGAGGAAAGTGAAGCCCACTTGGAACTGCTTAGTGATACCGTGCCGGCTATGATTTTTTATCTGGATAAGGAAATGCGCTACCGTTCTTATAATTCCGTTTTTATGGAGTGGTTTGGTGTAGACAAGAACGAAGCAATTGGAAAAACTGTCCGCGAATTTCTGGGTGAAGCGGCTTATTTCAAAACGCTTCCGCATTTAAATATAGCTTATGGCGGTGAACAGGAACGATACGAAATGTACGCTCCTTCCAGAATGGGTGTCAGCAGATGGCTGAGCATAGTATATACCCCTCACAAAAATAAAGAAGGAGAGGTAATTGGGCTGATCGTACATGCAACGGATATTTCACAAAGTAAATCGACAGAAATGGCGCTTCGCGAAAGTGAATCGAAACTTCTTACAGTACTTGAGGCTGCTCCGGTTGCGATCTGTCTTTTTACAGGGGAAGAGTTACGCATAGAGAATCCAAACCGCCGCTTTATCTTGAACGTTGCTAAAGGAGATAAAATACAAGGAATGCTGCTGGAAGAAATATTGACAGATGCCCATTCTGAAGAATTTATCCGAGAGGTTCATAATGTATACCGAACTGGAAGAGGATTTCGTGCCGATGGAATTCCAAGTATACAGTTTAAAGATCATGAAATAAGTTACCACAATATTAGTCTTACTCCGCTTCTGGATCAAGCAGGAAAGGTATATGCAGTTTTATATGTAAGTTCTGATGTGACCAAAGAAATAATCTCCATCAAAAAAACAGCACAGGCAGAAGAGGCACTTAGAGCGGCTGTAGAACTTGCCGAACTTGGTACTTGGTCAACAGATATTGCCAGTGGAATAACAACAGTATCCCGACGCCATGCCGCTATATTTGGGTTTAAGAATACTTCAATTAATATTGAGCAAGCCAGATCGGTCATTAAAAGATCAGATTACAAAAGAGTTACCAGCGCTTTTGATACGGCGATGTATTCAGATAAATCTGGAAAATATGAATCAGAATATAAAATTATAAATGGTATTACTGGTCAAGAACGTATTATACATTCTGTTGGTCAGACTTATTTTAATGAGGAGGGCGTTCCGCAACTCATCAGCGGTACTACTAAAGATATTACATTGCAGCGAGAACTGCAGTTGGCATTAGAAAATGAGGTTAAAGCAAGAACTGTTGAACTTGCTACTGTGCTCGAACAATTAAAAGAATCTAATACAGAATTAGAACAGTCCAATTTTGCTCTAACGCATTCAAATGAAGAGCTTGCCCAATTTGCTTATGTTGCCAGTCATGATTTGCAGGAGCCGTTGAGAAAAATCCGCTTTTTTGCTGATATGCTTCAAAATGGCAGTTCATCTCTTGGTTCAGAAGAAATTATTAAAAGAATTGGTTCCTCGGCAGAACGTATGAGACAGCTGATTAGTGATTTACTAGCTTTTTCCCGTTTAATAAAACCAGAAAAAAGTTTTCAAGCTGTAGATTTAAATACAGTTGCTGCAAACATTCGTGTTGATTTTGAATTGATGATTCAGGAAAAAAACGCTTCAGTTAGAATTGAAAACCTGCCGATTATTCAGGGATCAATCGTTCAGATGAATCAGCTATTTTATAATCTGGTTAGTAATTCTTTAAAATTTATAAAACCGGGAACAGCTCCTGAAATTACAATCAGCAGTATTAAGGTAAGCCATGAAACAGCTAGTGCCATCAGCGGCAGTCCGCTTGCTTGTTGTGCGTATCATCATATAACATTTCAAGACAATGGAATAGGATTTGAAAAGAGTTTTGAAACACAAATATTTGAAATTTTTAAACGCCTTCATCCACAAAATATTTATCCTGGTTCTGGAATCGGACTGGCATTGTGCCGCAGAATTGTAATGAACCATCAAGGGGTTTTATATGCAGAATCGCAACAAGATAGAGGCACGGTATTTCATGTTTTTCTCCCTGCCGAAGAATAAAACATCAGTTTTTTGTTCAGTAATTAAAAGAAATTCAATAGAAAAATGGTTATAAACTGACAATTTTTCGCCTTACATTCTGAAAAAATGTCATTGTGATCGCGTGGCATATTTTTTGTTTTTTTTTCTGACACACGCCTAGTGCGTGTAAGTTCAAAAATTTATTGTAAAACAATTTTAAAAATTACTGTTATGAATCTTATTAAAAGAAATGGAAGCCGCGTACCAGCGTTCCAAAGCTTATTTTTTGATGATGTTTTTGGCCGCGATCTTTTCAATTGGGAAAACAACAATTTTTCAACAACAAGGACTACCTTGCCGTCGGTCAATATCAAGGAGACAGCCGATAATTACGAAGTCGAAGTCGCTGCTCCCGGAATGAGAAAAGAGGACTTTAAAATTACTCTTGATGACGGACAACTTATTATTTCGTCTGTCAAAGAAAACGAAGTGAACACCCAAAAAGAAAATTTTACCCGCAGGGAGTTCAGCTATCAGTCTTTTCAGCGTAGTTTTGTACTGCCAAAAAATGTTGTGGATGAAGAGAAAATAAGTGCCAGATATGAAAATGGACTCTTATTATTATCGATTCCAAAACTAGAACAGTCAAAACAAAATACACCAAGACTGATCGATATTCTTTAATTTTTATCAACTCAACAATAAGAAAGCTGCTCATGGGCAGCTTTCTTTATAAATAGCGTTGACTATTTCTGAATATTTATAATATTTCCGAAGTTTTTTCCAATTTAAAAAGCAATTCCAAATTGAAAACCTACTGTAAATGTGGCAGGATGATCATTTCCAAAACGAACTGGTAACGGAATAGCAGCATAATAACTGCAGCTTGCATTTTTAATTATTGTTTTGTTGATGACTGGTGTAAATCCGTATCGTCCGCCACTTTCAAAAGCAGCTCTACCTGCAAAAGTATATCCTTTGCCCAATGCGACTAATACGCCTGGATGGAATAGTAAATTGGTGACTTTACTTGTGCCATTATCGTCTTTAATATTGGGAACCATTTCAAATGAAAAACCTATTTTTTCGTTTTTCCAAATATTAATTCCAGTCGGAAATCCTACCGCATAATAATCTCTGAAATTTAATGTCGTTTCATCTTTGTTAATACTTACTATTGGGTGCATTATACCAAAATAGCCCGTAATTTTTGGATAAACAGTTTGCGAAAAAGCATTTGAACAGGATAATAATAGCGCTAGGAAAAAAGCTGATTTTAAATACATTGTTTTAGTTTTTGGTTATAAGTACAAAACTAAAATTCAAGGCTTTTCTAAAATAGAATCTTATTTACCTTTTGTATCAGAATTACTTTTTTTGCTTTTTTTTCGGTAAGAAGAAGGATTTTTTCCTGTATATGCTTTGAAGATTCTTGTAAAATGACTTTGATCAGAAAAGCCAGTCATGTAAGCTATTTCAGTTAACGAATGAGAAGAATTTGAAATCAGACTGATCGCTTTCTCGATTCGAAGTTTTCTAACATAGTCACCAAAATTCAAATCCTCAAAATGTTTTGAAAATTCTCTTGACAAATAGGACGGATTTAAATCTAATTCATTCGAAATTTTCTTTAAATCAAATGTAAATTGAGCATCAATCTGGTCTTGAATTATTTCCTTTAAATCTTTGACCCAAGCAGGAGTTCTAGATGAAGATTTTTTGTCCTTCAAAAACTTGTCGTACACTTCATGAAGCAAATTCTCAAACGGACTATTTTGCAAATGTTTTTGCTGGTAAAGATGCGTTGCCCAGCTGTACAAAGCATCGTACAAAATCATTCCCGTTTCAAGCAATTTATAATCGTCTGTAATATTATAGGAAAGCCCGGCTGAAATTGCCCAGAGTCCAGCTGCTTCTTTTGCGATTTCATGACGGTCTGTGTCGGCACCGCGAACGATTCTGGCGATAATTAAAATTGCAGGATCACTAATTTCATATTTTTTTATAATGTAATCAAACGTGCTTTGGTCATTGTAGTGGGTAAATTCCACATCAGGAATGTCAAACGGAATAGCTTCAAGTTCTCTGGCTTTTTCCAAAACAAGATTGTAAGGGACATAAATAAACTCAGCTTCTTGGTCTACAAATTTTTTAATTAGCCAAGGGCATGCAATTCGATCTATTTTAGGCCTTTCACGGGTAATCCATTTCATTTTAAAAAACTAATAAATTTTGATTCTCAAAGCTACTTTATTTTTAGCTACTTAGAATTATAATTGTTTGATATTTTTTTGATTACTAATAATAAACAATTAGAGGCAAAATTTACGTTCGTAATTTTTTACTATTGTTTCTAGAGTGAAAAAAATATCCATTCAATATTTATTTGATCTGCATTTGTCACTGCAATATTTAACCTCATCCCACACTTTTTCCCATTTCTTTCTCCATGAAAAAGGACGATTGCAAACGGGACAAATTTTATTGGGCAGATTTTCTTTTTTTACTTTTCGCATTAAAATTGAAACTAATTTGAGTATTGGATTTTGATTTCTTCTTTTTTTCTAATGTTCCAAATAGCGGCGCTGGCATATTTTCTAGTTTCTTCAATATCAACTATAGGAAAGGGATAGTCTTTTCCAATTTCACATTCATACAGTTGCTGATCAATTAGACCTAATTTCCACGGTTCATGAATTAAATGAGCAGGGATATTAGCCAGTTCAGGAATCCATTTTTTTATGAATATTCCCTCTGAGTCGTGTTCTTGTGAGTTTTTTACAGGATTATAAATTCTGATAGTTCCGGTTCCTGTAACGCCGGCCTGCATCTGGAGCTGCGGATAGTGAATTCCAGGTTCGTAATCGAGGAACTGCCGCGCTAAAAAATGAAGTTCACGCCAGTCCTGCCAGAGATTGAAAACAAAAAAAGAAACAACCAAAGCGCGCATTCTAAAGTTGATAAACCCAGTTGCAACGAGACAGCGTATGCAGGCATCGACAATAGGTACACCTGTTTTGGCCTGTTGCCACGCTTTTATATAAGTTTCATTTTTAGGTTTTACAAGTACATCAAAACTAGCATCTATGTTGTCAAACTCAATACGGCAATCACTTTCAAATTTCTGCATAAAATGACAGTGCCAATGCAGGCGGGACACAAAATTGAGCATTGCTTTTTGGTTAGCAGATCCCTTATAAAATTGATTGGTATAATGATACACCATTCTCATGCTGATATTTCCGTACGTGAGATAGGGTGAAAGTCTGCTGCAGCTTTTTCTGCTAAGCTGTGGTTTAGAAATGTCTCTGCTGTAATTTACATGTCTCTCTTCTGCAAAACTTTTTAGATAGCGCCATGCCCAGTATTCACCGCCATGCTGAAAGTTTTCATTATGATTTGTAATTTCTGATGAAAGTGGTTTTCCTTTCAAATTCACATAAAAATCAGGATTTAAATTTTCAAAAATAATGCTATTCAAATCAATTATTTTAGGATCTGCCCTCATTACATTTTCCCAGCGCTCCTCCCAGTTCTGTCTTGATTTCAATTTCCTAATTACGCCATGAAGCTGCGATTGTTTCCACAACACTTTCCGATTTTCGAAAAAAGATTCCATCGCAATATCCCTATCAAAGGTTATGCGGGTACCAATTTCCTGATGTGAAAAAACGGTTTTGATATCGTAGATCGCTAATAAATTTTCAAAAATAGTCTGTACTTCATCATGAAAAATATAAATCTGTGTTCCTAGAGTTTTTAATTTAGTCTGCATTTCTTGCAGAGATTCATAAACAAACCGCCAGTGACGAACATCAGAATCAGCATGTGCCATTATAGAAGGCTCAAAAAAATAAATAAACAGCAGTGGCAAATTTTCCTGCTGTGCTAAAAAAATAGGTTCGTGGTCTGTAAAACGAAGATCACGCTTCAACCAGACAATATTTATTTCTTTTTTGTTCAATCTTTAGTACGATTTTTATGAATGGCAGAATTTGATCTTTATCTTCTTTTTGAAATTTTATTATTCGAAATTGCTCGCTGTCTGCTGCATTTAAAACGATCAATGTCGGCGGAACGTTTTGCGGCATGTTTTGTTTTGCAGTTCTCCACACGTTTGCGCCATAATGTATAACTGCTGAATTTCAGTTCTTTTTTCATTAAAGCTTTGACTTCGGCTTCAGATAAATTAAACTGAAATTTTATGGCATCAAAAGTCGTCCTGTCTTCCCATGCCATTTCGATTATGCGATCCAGTTCTTGGTCAGAGAAGTTATTTTTCATTGTTTTCATTTAGAATAATAGGGGTTGAATATCAAAATAAGGTACAGCTAAGTTATCAAATTAAATTTATTTTGTTTAATGATATTTGAAAAATGTTAAACAATAACTATCTTTAAGGTATTAATCAGAACTTCAAAAATGCTGACAATATTACAGCAACTTTATGAGCGTTTTTAATCATACAAGAAAATGAAAAAAATACTAATAATAGGAGGAAGCAAGGGAATTGGAAAAGCAATTGTAATGCAGCAGTTAGAAACCAAGCAGGTTTACAACATCAGCAGAACTCCTCCAGAAATTTCACATCCTAATCTAATTCATTATACAGCAGATATTTTGCAGGACGAGCTTCCTGAAATTGAAAATATAGATGCTCTTATTTATTGTCCTGGATCTATCAATCTGAAACCGATTTCAAGTCTAGATACGAAAGATTTTAGAAATGATTTTGAAATCAATGTTATTGGCGCTGTCAGAGCAATACAGCATTATCTGCCCGCTTTAAAGAAAGGAACAAATCCGTCTATTGTTCTTTTCAGCACCGTTGCCGTAAAATTAGGAATGCCTTTTCATGCCAGTATTGCAGCTGCAAAAGGAGCGGTAGAAGGTCTTGTTAAATCATTAGGCGCAGAGCTGGCTCCTGCAATCCGCGTTAATGCTATAGCGCCAACAATTACCGAGACTTCTTTAGCTGCTTCTATTCTAAGAAACGACCGAATGAAAGAAAATATGATGGAACGTCATCCGTTAAAAAACTATTTAAAACCCGAGGAAGTAGCGCAGATGGCAGATTATCTGATTTCTAAAAACGCAGGTTCAATCTCTGGACAAATTTTTCAAATGGATTACGGTTTGGTAAGTTTTAAAATTTAATTGGCTAGCAATGAAAATTCTATTAACAGGTGCAACGGGATATATTGGTAAAAGACTGCTGCCTCTGCTTCT
Organism: uncultured Flavobacterium sp.; assembly: GCF_946479975.1. Next base: position 16,834 of record NZ_CAMLIX010000028.1, on the reverse strand, counting down.
TGAGCAGGGACATGAAGTAATTTGCTGTGTGCGGGATAAAAGCCGATTTTATTATCCTGAAATGGAATCCGTTTCTATTGAGCTTATTGAAGTAGACTTTTTAGACCAGCAGAGTGTAGCGCAAATCCCTGATGATATTGATGCGGCTTATTATCTCATTCATTCTATGTCTGGGGCTTTAAATTATGAGGAACTTGAGCGCATTTCAGCTGCTAATTTCAAAGAAAAAATCAACAAAACAAATGCGAAACAGATAATTTATTTGAGTGGTATTGTAAACGACAAATCATTATCCAAGCATCTTTCATCGAGAAAAGCGGTAGAAGAAATTTTAAAATCAGGAACAACTCCAACCACTACATTAAGGGCTGGAATTATTGTAGGATCGGGGAGTGCTTCTTTTGAAATTATACGAGACTTGGTTAATAAACTGCCGATTATGGTTACTCCGAAATGGCTCAACACCAAATGCCAGCCCATTGCAATTGCTGACGTTTTAGCATTTTTAATGAAAGCGCTGCGAAACCCTAAAACCTTCGGTGAAAGTTTTGATATCGGAGGTCCGGATATCCTTACCTATAAAGAAATGTTACTGCAGTTTGCAGAGGTTAAAAAACTCAAAAGATATATTTTTACCTTGCCCGTAATGACACCAAAATTATCTTCTTACTGGCTGTATTTTATAACCTCGACTTCATTCAAACTTGCTTCAGCACTTGTGAGCAGTATGAAAGTAGAAGTGGTCTGCCGTGATAATAGAATTAATGTTATACTCGACATAAAACCAATGACTTATCATCAGGCATTGCAGAAGGCACTCATAAAAATTGATGAAGACGCTGTTGCTTCAAGCTGGAAAGATTCGCAAATCAGCGGGCAGTTTAAAGGAAGTATTGGCTATTATTTAAAAGTGCCGAAAAAGGATTGTTTTATTGACAGAAGAAAAAGAAAAATTACAGATCGAAATGCTGTCATTGCTAAAATATGGTCGATAGGAGGAGAAACGGGCTGGTATTATGGCGACTGGCTTTGGAGTCTGCGTGGCTTTATAGATAAGGTTTTTGGTGGAGTAGGTACCAGACGCGGAAGAACAAATAGACATGATATTCATACCGGAGATGCACTTGATTTCTGGCGTGTGGTTTATGCCAATAAGCAGCAGGGAAAATTAATTTTGTATGCCGAAATGAGACTTCCCGGCGAAGCATGGCTGGAGTTTAAAATTTTCAATGATACCTTATATCAGGCAGCAACCTTTAAACCAAATGGAATTGCAGGTAAGCTGTATTGGTATGCAGTGCTGCCCTTTCATGGTTTCATTTTTGACGGTATGATTACAGAATTGGTAAAAGAACCAGACTAGATCAATATTTTTGAAACACTGAAAGCTATCTTTTCCACCACTTTTCCTTCTTTGCGTCCAGTTTTTTATCTTCAACAAATTTCTGATCAGAAGTAGTTTCCTCAGTATCATCTGCAAATGGATCTGGAGCATTTTTTAAATTTTCATGAAGATCTAAAAGAGCAGCGGGTGAGGAGTCGTCTTCTTCCGAATCTGATGCGGCCGTCAGAAAGCGGAAACCAAAATCAATTGGTTTTTCTTTTCCCATTTCAAAAAAGTGAACCATATACTGGTTTTTCTCATGGTCAACGCTAAGCACTTTTCCTTTGTTCCAAACCGGATGCATTACCAGATCGCCTTCGTTGAAAGCGCTGTCAACATTGCTTTTAGAAGCAGCCGCGGTTGATTGTGCAGCCTGAAGGATTTCTGGAGAGAGTTTACCTTTACGAACATAAAATTCCTCTTTTATTTCAAAAAGAAATCTCGATGGATATTTATTAAGGCCTGTAGTGAAGTTAAAACCTTCAGAATCGGTCATGTAAAACCTCTTTTCAGCGCGTGTAACTGCCACATACATCAGTCTTCTTTCTTCTTCAATAGCTCGTTTTCTTCTTTCTTTGATCGAAAGCGCGCTTGGAATTACTCCTTCGGTGAAACCGCACAGGAAAACGTACGGAAATTCAAGTCCTTTAGAGATATGAATAGTCATCAAGCGAACTTTATCCTGATTTTCGGTGTCTTTGTCCAAATCTGTATAAAGCACTATTTCCTGCAGATATTCTACAATATTTACAGGTCCGTTGTTTTCTTTCTCCAGCAGCATCATTGAGCTTACCAGCTCTTTTATGTTTTCAAGTCTGTCTTCGTCGCCGTCTTTACGGTAAAGTTCAGAAAGTCCGCTTTTGTCTAGTATTATTTTAACCAGATCTGAGATAGAATTGTTCTCGGCATCTTTCTTAAGCACTGATACAAGTTCAAGGAAATCAACAGCACCTTTTTTATTAAGCTCTTTATCATTTATATTATTCCCTAAGGCTTGAAGTAATGATAAATTCTGTTCGCCTGCCAGAAGACTTAATCTTTCAAGAAATTTTTTTCCCAATCCTCGTGAAGGGTGGTTGATCATCCGAAGAAACGAAAAATTATCACCTTGAACAATGAGCCTTAAAAAAGACAGCACATCTTTGATTTCTTTGCGTTCAAAGAAACGTATGCCTCCAAAAATAGCATACGGAATATTTTCCTTTATCAGTGCCTGCTCAATATTTCGGGAAAGATGATTAGAGCGGTATAAAATAGTAATGTCAGAATAGGATGCCTTTTTTGTTTTAATGATTTCTTTGATTTCTGAGGCTACCCAAAGAGTCTCTTCAAAATCATTTTTTCCATGGAAATGAACTACCTCAACGCCTTCAGGATTATCGGTAACCATATCTTTGTCGACTCTCACAGTATTGTTTTTAATGATGTGATTGCCGACTTTCAGAATGTTTGGCGTAGAACGATAATTCTGATTCATAATGATCGTTTGTGTATCAGGAAACATGCGGTCAAATTCTACCAGATATTCTGGTTTGGCACCGCGCCATTCGTAGATGGTTTGATCGGGATCGCCAACCATAAATAGGTTTTGGTGTACGCGAGAAAGCATTTCCACCAAATGAAACTGACTGTCAGAACTATCCTGAGCCTCATCAACCTGAATATAATGCAGCTGTTCCTGCCATTTAGCAAGCACATCTGGATTGGTATCTAAAATAAAAGCTGTAAAATGAATCAGATCGTCAAAATCAAGGGCATAGTTTCTTTTCTGCTTATCTAAATATTTCTGATAGACTTGGCTGGAAAGCGTATCCTTTTCATCGGGTTCAAAACTTTTATTCTCCAGCATATAGCCAAGATAATCTGAAGTACTTTTCTGTTTAGAGATAAAGCGTAATACCTGTTTGAACGTGAGATTTTTTGAATTGATTTCCAGTTCTGTAAATATTTCTCGGAGAATGGTTTTCTGATCTTCTGCATCCAGTATGATGAAATTTTTAGGATAATGAATCTTATTAATTTCTTCACGAAGAAAGCGCACACAAAAGCCGTGATAAGTAGTAATGAAACTAACATCGTACAAATCGCCAATCAGTGCTTTAACTCTCTTTTTCATTTCCTGCGCCGCCTTGTTAGTAAAAGTCACGCACAATATATTAGAAGAGTTGATGCCGAGCCTGTCAACTATATAAGCAAAACGCGAAGTCAGGGCTTTGGTTTTCCCAGATCCCGCTCCTGCAATAACACGGACATAGCCTTCAGTGGTTTTGACCGCCTCAAGCTGGTTTACGTTAAGATTTTCTAATATAGGGTCGTTCATTTCTTTAATATTAACACAGTTCTGCTGATTGCCGATCAAAATGTCTGCTCTTGGCAAAGGTTATAGCGCGATTAAAATTAGTTCACTATTGCAAATTTAAACAATAAATTGCTATAGTTTCAGTGTGTTAAAATTATGTAATCCTAGAGCCATATCGTATAAAACAGTCCTGTTAGTTCTTATCGAAATTTGTAATCAAATCCGTATACAACTGATGATATGAAAAATATATTTTTTACTGTATTTCTAATACTGTTTTCCTTTTCGATTTCTGCTCAGCAGAATATCCAAACCGACCGTCCAGATCAAACTGAAAATACGGCGCTGGTTCCTAAAGGAAGATTTCAGTTTGAAAGTGGTATCAAGCATGAGCAGACCGCTTCTGATGAATTGGAGCTCGAACTTCCTGAGTTTCTTTTTAAATATGGATTGTCCAAAAGAGTGGAACTCCGTTTGGAGGGACAGTTTAGCTATGAGAAAGCTGAAGAGGAAAATTTTGGACTATATGCACTACAGGCAGGAACCAAAATTAAAATTCTTCCTGAAAAAAATGGATTTCCAGCGGTATCTTTCATCACACAATTTCAAATTCCGGGTATTGAAGCCTCAGAGTTTAGAACACTTCATGTAGCGCCAGAACTGCGTGTTATGCTTCGCAATACTCTTTCTAAAAAAGTAGATCTAGGTTATAATGCAGGAGTAAGATGGGACGGAAACAGCTTGCAGGCAGAGTATTTCTACACCATCTCACCAAATGTCAAGTTAACTGATAAACTGCATGTGTTTGTAGAAAGTTTCGGGAACTTTCCTGCAGCGCACCATGGCCATCAGTGGGCAGATGGCGGAATGGCACTACGTCTAGGCAGTGACCTGCAGCTTGATTTTGCTTTGGGTATGGAACTTTCTAAAACCGAAGGCTATCATCATTTTTTTGAGTCTGTAGGGGTTTCTTTTAGAATCTGATGAATTTATATCATAAGTCTTAAAGTTTGTGATTGAAAATTCAACAAACAGAAAGAATAGATTTTTCTTTTGAAGAAACATATTTTAGATGAGTGTATAATATAATGCCGATTAAAACTTTAACCGGCATTACAACTTCTTAATAATAAAATTTCCATTCTAGTAATGTAGTAAACTAGTTTTTTCTATTTCCACCAATAGTAGTAATTGTGTAATCCATCGTATTCGAATCCGCATCGAGGATAGAGTTGATTTCCTATGTCATTTGTTTTTTCGGTTTCAAGCATTAATCCGCAAGCTCCCGTTTCATCACACCATTGTTGGGCACGATCTATTAATACTACTGAAAATCCTTTTCCTCTGTAATCAGGATGTACAAATAGGTCACTCAAAAGCCACTGTTTTTCCAGCTTGACATAATGGTACAGCTTATACAACTGCACAAATCCGACAGCTTTGTTATCGTCATAAAGGAGAAAAATAGTAGACTGCTCGTTGTCGAGTCTTTCCTTGATAAAATTGCGGCATTTTTCATAATCGTCTGCCTGTCGGTAAAAAATACGATAAAGATTGAAGAGAGTTGCAGCGGCATCTAAGTTTTCGAGACTTGCTTTTTTAATTTTAAAATCCATTTTAATTTGCTTTTTTTAATACTGTAAATTTACAGTGCAGAAGGACTGCCTTTATAGTCCAGTTTTAAGATAGATAAGTAGTCCAGAAATTACCTTATTCTTATATTCACGGGATTGCAGTAATAAAAAAATCCACCTAGAATGGTGGATTTAAATTGTGGTACTAGATTTTTATCTTTTGATTAATTCGATTTTTTAAAGGCATATAAACCGCCTCCAAAAAGAAGTACTGCTGCTCCAATATAAAGAAAGCCCTGCATTTGTCCAGATTCATTTGAAGCGTCTATTTTAAGACCTAAAAAGTTAATTTCTTTAGTGCTGTCTGCCACTCTGTTTAGTCCAACGTATCCTGCCGCTAAGCCGATCACGATAAGTACAATGCCTACTATTTTTGCTGAATTCATTACGTTTAAATTTTTAAAGTTTCTTAAATATAAGAAAAATATTTTACGTTTGGAAGTTTTAAAGCACATTAGGCAGTTAGCATTACATCTTTTTTAATTAGAAATTCACTGCATTTTAATTACGATTAGAACTCTTAGCTTGTCGAATTAATTTTGGGTCAGCTGCATTAAAACGATACACAAAACTCAATCGATAACGCGACGCATTTGGAATACTGTTTCCAGAAAAGACATAATCTGTTCCTATCGTAGTACTTTTATTTTGGCGTAAATTAAAAGCATTGGTTATATCAAACACAATGGTAGCTTTATCTTTTAATAGAATTTTGCTTAGTCCAAAATCGAGCGATTGCAACGCCTCATTTTTTGTCTGTGCATTTTGTTGCGCACCACGGAAGTTATAACGGCCTTGGAAACTAAATTTTGAAGGTAATTTTAGCTGCGTGCTTAAACGGCCTGTAAATGTCTGTCCTGTATAATTAAGGTTTTCCTGCTGATAATTTCCCTTTTGATTAAAATGATAAAAATTCATTTCCATATTTAGCTGAACCCATTTGAAAGGATTGTATAAAGTTGAAAGTTCTGCTCCACTTCGTATTTCATGTTGAATATTGATAGGCGTTGTAAAAAATATGTCATTTTCACGGTAGGTAAAATCCTGAATATACCCGCTTTCCCATTTGTAATATAAAGAAGGATTGAGTGTGAAAGTTTTCCATGTTTTAAGAAATGCCAATTCAAATACATCTGTAAACGATGGATTAAGATCTGGATTACCAATATACTGCGAATTTAAATCTGTAAGTTCATTAAAAGGATACAGCGCATATAAAGACGGACGCTGTATGCGCTTACTGTAATTTAACTGTAAAGAAGAAGCTTTAAACTTATAACTCAAATTTACTGTGGGAAACAGTTTGTTGTATTCTTTATCATCATTATAAGTGTTTTTTAAATCTGCAATTGCAATTTTGGTAAATTCATTGCGCAGTCCCAGCATATAAATAAATCTCTTGATTTTACTACTGTATTGGACATATGCGCTGGCAATGGTTTCATTGTAATTCAGACTGTTATCAATATTTTGATAGGTATTCCAATTATTCTCATTTTGCTGTTCGGCTAGAAAATTACTGGATACTTTACGAATTTCTGTTTTAACGCCAAATTCAAAAATTGAAAGACTATCAACGGGTTTTGTAAAATCACTTTGAACTAGTAAATCTTTACTCTTGCCAATTGAGCTTGTTCTAATGCCGGGATAAGTCAATACAGTTGGGTACAAACGTTGTGTGACAATGTTCCAGTCTTTGTCGCTGTTCCACCAGTCGTACTGAACATCAATTGTCCATTTTTTTTCTGGCTGTTTGAACGTTTGTGTATAATTAAACTCAAATTGATTATAATCTCTATTTTCTACTGATTTTCCTTCTCTTGCCAAAATGCTGTCTTTTGCATTTGCAGCATTATTGTAATGATACAGCAGATTAGTTTTATCAATGTCTTTTGTGGCATTTTTTAGAAAAGCAGCCGTAATGGTTTGATGCTCACCAATAAAATAATCAGCACCAAGATAAATTAATTTTCCGTCGTCGTGACGGTCTTCGTTTTGTACATTGTTTAAGTAACTTGCTGTGCCATTATTTACTGTAGACTGATTGGTAGTGTACAATCCAACATAATCAGAAGAGCGGATACTGAAATTAGAAAATATATTTATTTTATCTGATTTGTAATTGATACTCGGATTAAGGCGACTGTCGTTTGGCGAACCTGCAACCAGTCGCACCTGACCGCTAAAACCACTTTTCTTGTTTTTCTTTAAAATAATATTAATGATTCCTGCCGAACCCGAAGCGTCATATCTGGATGAAGGATTTGTAATTACTTCTATTCTTTCAATTTGATCTGAGGCAATTTGATCAAGCGCATTGTTTTGGGTTAAACCCGATTGACGGCCGTTGATTAGGATCAAAACACTGCTGTTGCCACGAAGACTTACAGATCCAGTTGGACTAACCGCAACAGACGGAACGCCATTTAGCACATCATGAGCAGAACCATTTTGCGAAAGTACATCTTTGCCAACTTCAAAAACTTTTTTATCCAGCTTTAAGCTGATGTTCGGTTTTTGTCCGCTAATTTCTACAGCATTTAATTCTACAGCATTTGTTGATAAACTGATTATTCCAAGTTCGGTTTTCGATTTCTCCGAAATAATTTCTAATGGCAAAGTATAATTTTTATAGCCTATAAAGCTCAAATTGAGTGTCATTTTCCCAATTGGCAATCCTTCCAAATTGAAAACACCCTGATCATCGGTAACACCAATTACGATTGTGTTCAGGTTGCTGTCTTTTACAGAAACCGTAACATAGGGTAATGCTTCTTTGGTTGTCTCATCTTCTACTTTGCCAGAAACAGCACTTTGCTGTGCGTGCCCAGAAAGATGAGACGATAGTATTAAAATACTGATTATTAGGTTTTTCATGGTAACTGTGTTTTACTGTACAATTTTAGTTTATAAATTAAAATCCAGTGTTTTAAAACATGCAAACGGCTCGGAGAGCTTTTGAAATGCATTTCTCTATCCGATATTTATTTTATCTTTATCCTATGTATCGACTTAGTTTTTTTATCGTTTCTGTACTTCTTTTGTTTACCTCATGTGAGCAGTATATTGAGTACGTTAAATCGGATGTAACTTATAATACTGATGATGATTTTATTAGGGATCATTTGGGAAAATCGGAAAATTCTATATTTAAAGTATCTATACCAGTAGAGTTGCTTAAACGCCAAAACAATTTGGAACCGCTGGGTTTACAAGTCAATGGTTTTGGTGCTTTTGATGTATATTGGGATGGTGTTTTAGTGGGAAGCAATGGTAAAATGGCTAAAGACGGAAATGCAGAAGTACCCGGAACTGAAATGACCTACTACCAGATCCCAGAAAATTTATCCAACACAGGTAAACATATTGTCACGTTGATAGGAACGCAGTCGCAATGGCGTGAAGCGCACCGAGGAATTAACGTAAAACTCGAAAGTTACTTAAGACTTCACCGTGCACCGCTTGTCGTAATGTCATTTATGAATCTTATGGCAGGAGCATTTCTTTGTGCGGCTATTTATTATTTTTTTCTCTATATCAACAGCGCCCGAAAGGAGACAGCGGTTTTGCTCTTTGGTATCATATGTCTGCTTTTTTTTAGCCTATTAATTATAGAATACATTAAATTTTATGTGGTAATTCCCTATACCCAATATTACACGCGACTAAAAATCGTTGGCTGCCTTACCTTCTTCATTTCTATGTTGGTGCCATGGTATTTTATGCTTCAGTTTGACTTCAATAGAAAGCGCTTGTTTTTATCTATTTTGTTCATCACCCTTGTTGTTCTCTATATTGTCTACTATGGTGAGTACGATAGGACCGCTATCTATTTTAGTTACGCGATGTGTGTTCTTTCGATAATAATTGCAGCCGATGCAACAGTTCGAAAAATTAAAGGTGGTTTAATTGTTGTCGTTGGACTACTAATTAGTGTGGTTGTAAATTATTTTATTTTTTACGATTTCGGGTTATTTATCGCTTTTACTATTATCGTTTTATCGATGCTTTATCTTCATACTATTCGAGCAAAAGCGATCGAAGAAGCTCATAACGCATCATTATTACTTTCGTCAAGATTGCAGTTGGAATTAATTAAGAAAAATATTCAGCCTCATTTCCTTCGAAATACCCTGACTTCCTTAATAGATTGGGTCGAAGAATCTCCTCAGCAGGGTGTTGTGTTTATCCGTGCGCTTGCAGATGAATTTGATATCATGAATTCCATTTCAGAAGAAACTCTTATACCTATTAGGGAAGAAATTGAATTGTGTCAGAAACATTTGCAGATCATGTCCTTCCGCAAAGAGATTTGTTATGACTGGGAGGAAAAAAACATCGATGAAAATGAAAAAATTCCACCGGCAGTTATACACACTATTGTTGAAAACGGAATTACGCATAGCCAGCCTCCAGAAAAAGGCTGTATTCACTTTTGTCTAAGTTTTACTAGAGAGGAAAACTTTAGAAAATATACGCTGCTAACGATAGCCGAAAATCGAAAAACAAGAAAAGAAAAAAGCAACGGCACAGGTTTTAAATACATCACGGCCAGATTGAACGAAAGTTACGGCGATAAGTGGCATTTTGATTCCTTTGCAGTGGAACAGGGATGGATGACTACAATTAAAATTTTTGATCAAAAATGAAAATTCTCATTATTGAAGACGAGGCTAGAATTGCCAAACGCATACAAAGAATGACAAGGGACTACTTTAGTAAAGAAGTTCAAATTCTGCTTTGTGATTCTCTTGAAAATGGATTGAGCATAATTGAGTCGCAAAACATTGATTTACTGCTCCTGGATCTGAATCTAAACGGCGAGGATGGATTTGATATTCTGCAGACTGTTGTAGCGAGATCTTTTCAGACCATTATTATTTCCGCTTATACAGATAAAGCAATTACTGCTTTTAACTACGGTGTATTAGATTTTGTACCAAAACCATTTGATGAAAAGAGGCTTTCGCAAGCTTTCATGCGTTTTACATCTCAAGAAAAACAAGTCGGTGGAGCTATTCAGTTTTTAGCCGTAAAAAAAGCAAAAACGATTCAGCTTATTGCCATCAACGATATAAGATATATTAAAGGAGCCGGAATTTATACCGAACTGCATTTATTTAATGGACGCACCGAACTTCATGATAAATCTTTGGAGGCATTGGAAAAACTGCTTCCGTCATCCTTTCAAAGAATTCATAAGTCCTTTATTCTCTGCTGGAATGAAGCCGATAAATTGGTGGTGGAATCTGGTGGCAGATATAATATGATGCTTCGAAATGGCGATTTACTGCCGGTAGGACGTTCTAAATATAAAGAAATCAAGAATAGAATGATTTGAAGAAAAAAGCTGTATTGAGCTTTAAAAGAATCATGCAATCTTGATGTTGATTTTAGTATTGCATCATTAGAGTTAATATTCCAATTTATAGAATGCTGCAGTATTTTTAATAAAACGTATCTTTATGATAGAGTACACAAAAAATATCAAAAAGAATACAAATGAAAATAACATCAGCAACTACAAATACAGAAACAAATATAGAAATAGAGAATGCAAATAATGGGCATTTTCTAGAGGATGTAATTGCCGGACTTCGGCAGAATCCCAAACATTTAGAGTCAAAATATTTTTATGATAAAAAGGGTGACCGTCTTTTTCAGGAGATTATGGCACTTCCAGAATACTATCTGACCCGCTGTGAGATGGATATTTTTGAAAATAAAACAGCAGAAATAGCCTCTGGTATTATGGCAGACCAAACACCTTTTGATCTCATCGAACTAGGTGCTGGAGATGCCTCGAAATCTATGCATTTAATCCGTTATTTGAAAGAGCAGGGAAAAGAGTTTAGATATATGCCGATTGATATTTCCAGTAATATACTTTCAGTATTGGAAGAAAAGCTAAAAAGCAGTATTCCTGATCTTGATATTCAAAGTCTGGAAGGAGAATATTTTGATATGCTCTACAAAGCATCAGTTCTATCTTCCCGCAGAAAAGTAATTCTGTTTCTAGGAAGCAATATTGGTAATATGGAGATGGAAGATGCGTATCGATTTACTTATGAACTACGCAAGAATTTGAATAAAGGCGATGTGGTGCTAATTGGTTTTGATTTAAAAAAAGAACCTAAAACGATTCTAAACGCCTATAATGATGATAAAGGAGTTACAGCTTCTTTTAATCTGAATCTGCTGGAACGCATTAACAAAGAACTTAATGCAGATTTCATTGTGAGTCAGTTCGAGCATTACGAAACGTATGATCCTCTCACGGGAGCCTGCCGAAGCTATTTAATCAGTCTTCAGGAGCAAGAGGTAAAGATTGGAGACGATGTATTTCATTTCGCTGCAAATGAGCCGGTTTACATGGAAGTATCTCAGAAGTTCTCGATTGAAGATACTGAAAAAATGGCCGCGCAGTCTGGATTTAAACCGCATGCACGCATTATGGACAGCATGGAATGGTTTGTAGATGTCTTTTGGACAGCGGTTTAAAAAGTGCTAAATAATTTGTCGGTTAATTAAGATTATAACGTTATTATGGAAACAGCTGTTATTAATGATACGCAGGCTTTGCTCGAAAAATATTTAAAAATACGCAAGCATTCAGAACTCATCTGCAGTCCTTTGGAAACAGAAGATTATGTAGTACAGCCCATTGCAGATGTAAGTCCGCCTAAATGGCATTTGGGACACACCACATGGTTTTTTGAGACCTTTATACTTTTGTCGCATTTTTCGGGTTACAAAGAATTCAATCCGATGTATAATTTTGTATTTAACAGTTATTATGAAACGGTTGGAGCAAGAGTAGTGCGCACAGACAGAGGAAACTTAAGCAGGCCTTCGGTTTCAGATATTTACTCGTACAGAGAATATGTTGATCAGCAGATGAAAACATATTTAAGTGAGGCTTTAATTTCAGATGAGCTTTATGCCGTTTTTGAATTAGGTTTGAACCATGAACAACAGCATCAGGAACTTCTCCTTACCGATATCAAATATATACTGGGACACAATCCGCTATTTCCAGTTTACAACAGCCAGCAGAAAGATCTGACTACGGAAAAAAGTTTCAAATCTAATACTGAATTCATTTCAATGCCCGAAGGTATCTACGAAATAGGATTTAATGGTACAGGCTTTAGCTTTGATAATGAGGCAGGTCGTCATAAAAAATATTTGGAAGCTTTTGAGATTGCGGCTTTACCAGTAACCAATTCAGAGTACCTTGAGTTTATTACTGACGGAGGTTATGAAGATTTCCGCTATTGGCATTCCGAAGGCTGGGAGTGGGTAAAACAACAGCAGGCAAAGGCGCCTTTGTACTGGCATTTTATAGATGGAAATTGGAAATATTTTACCCTTGCGGGATTGCAGGAAATTGATTTATCAGAGGCAGTCTGCCATGTGAATTTTTATGAAGCATCGGCTTTTGCTGCTTGGAAAGGTATGCGTCTTCCGTTAGAAGAAGAGTGGGAGGCGGCGAGTGCCTTTTTTGACTGGGGTGAAAGATGGGAGTGGACAGGAAGTGCTTATCTCCCTTATCCGAGATATACAAAACAACCAGGAGCAATAGGAGAATATAACGGAAAGTTTATGGTCAACCAAATGGTTTTACGAGGCAGTTCTATTGCAACACCTGAGGGACACAGCCGTGCTACGTATCGTAATTTTTTCCATCCCAAACACCAATGGCAGTTTTCGGGCATTCGTCTTGTAAAATAATGCCGATTAATGATTCGTATAATAGTATGCAATATAACTTTGATGAAATAATATCCAGAGCGAATACCCATTCCATTAAATGGGATACAAATTCAAATAGCAGACAGCTTGCGATGTGGATTGCCGATATGGATTTTAAAACAGCGCCTGAAATCATTTCGGCGCTTCAAGAGCGAATTTCGCACGGTATTTTCGGTTATACCTTTACACCTGATGTGTTTTATGAAGCTATAATACATTGGTGGAAAATCCAGCATGGTTTTACACTGCAAAAAGAATGGATTTTGGCATCAACAGGCGTAATTCCAAGTCTCTCGGTTATTATTGAAACCCTTACAGAAAAGGGTGATAAAATAATCATACAACCGCCTGTGTACAATCACTTTTTCAGTGTAATGGAAAAAAGCGGACTGGAAATATTGGAAAATAATCTGCAATATAAAGGCGGTAAATACAGCATAGACTTTGACGATTTGGAAAAGAAAGCTTCAGATCCTGCTGCTAAAATATTGCTGCTTTGTAATCCGCATAATCCTGTAGGCAGAGTTTGGAAGAAAGAAGAACTGCTTCGTATCTCTGAAATTGTTTGCAAATTTGGTTTGATCGTAATCTCTGATGAAATCCATTCCGACCTCGTATTTTCTGATTTTAAGCATATTTCTTATGCTTCGTTGGGAGAAGAACAGCTCTTACACACTATTACGCTGGGCTCACCGAGTAAAAGTTTTAATTTGGCGGGATTTCAGACAGGATATATTTTTACAAAAAACAAAATGCTTTTGGAAAGTATTGCAAAACAACATATTCTTAGGGAAATGGAACTACTGAGTCCGCTAGCTATTGAGGCTCTCATTGCGGCGTATACCAAAGCGCAACCGTGGCTAGAAGCTCTTAAAAATTATATTTATTCGAACTATCATTTTCTTAAAGACTTTACAACGAACAGATTGCCAGAGATTAGTGTTTTACCTTTACAAGGAACCTATCTGGTTTGGCTGGACTGCAGCGTTCTTACTCTTTCTTCGCAGGAGCTATGCAATAGATTGCTTGAAAAGGAACAGCTTCAGCTTAATGAAGGAACAATGTACGGGCAGGCAGGCGAAGGTTTTGTCAGAATGAATATTGCATGTCCAAGAAAACTTCTTGAAGAAGGTTTGTTGAGGTTGGAAAGAGTTGTAAAAGACTGTTTATCATAGATTCGGATTTAATTCTTCGGATAAAATCTTTATTTCTTTATAAGAAAAAACTAAACTGCAGCTTTTTTCTCTTCTGCAATAGCAACGTCTTCCTCATCGGGCTGCATTTCTTCCTGTTCTAATTGAGCTGCTGGTTCATATTGCAGACTGATGAAAATAGGAAAATGATCTGATCCAAAATTATGAAGTCGTCTCATTTCCTTGATTTTTAAATCGGTTGAAATAAAAGCGTGATCCAAAGGAAATCTCAGAAAAGGATAATGAGCATGAAAAGAATTATAAAAACCTCTCCCTCTTCTTGGATCGAGAAGTCCGCTCATTTTTAGAAAAAGTTCGGTCGTATAACTCCACGCCACATCATTCAAATCACCAATCACAATAACAGGTAAGTCAGAATCTTTGGCCAGATCGGCTACTAATAAAAGTTCCTTGTCTCGTTCTTTAGATGTTGGATTTTCTTGAGGAACAGGCGGTTCAGGGTGCACGGCAAACATTTGAATAGGTTGTCCGCCTGGCAAAACAATTTGAGTATGAATTGACGGAATATCTTTTTCGACTAGATATTTTACTTCGGTATTTCGAAGTTCCAATTTAGAATACAACAACATCCCATAGGTGTTTTCCAAGGGAACTTTTAAATAAAAAGGAAAATGCTCCTCAAGTGACTTCGTTTCTTTGTCCCAGACATCATGAGTTTCTAACAGAAGCAATACATCAGGATTGGCTTTTTGTACTTCCTCTAGGCATCCTTTATAATTTGTATTAAACTGGTAGACATTACTAATCATTACACTCAATCCGTTTTCTGGTATTTCGGTTGTAATTCGCTGTACCTGTTTCTTTCCCAGAAAAGTAAAAGGTAGAATTTGGCTTAAGAGATATACCGCATTTAAAATCATGATTAGCAAAAGCATGTCATTAAAATCATACACTTTTTTACTGCTGTAAAACACAAGAAATACAATGCAGAAAATGTTAATTACGAGTTTTTGAAGCCTTGGATAATCGCAGACACGAAATATCCAATATTCATTTTTGATCAATGGGATAAAAGTAATAATGACTAAAACAATGGAAACTACAAACAAAAAATACTGCATAAAAAAGGATACAAAAATTGAATATTAATGATAGGAAAGATAAAGTATTTTTTAATAATTGGCAATAGATATGGTAAGTGCGCCAACAAAAAGATCACTAATGATTTAATGATAATTAAGTAAGTAGTTAAAGGAATACTATAAAAAAAAACTATGCCTTATGCTTAATTTTAAGAAAGCTAAAAAGAAGCATTTAAAATAATTAACGCTAAAAAAAGGTATCATGATAACAGATAATAAGGAAAATTACAGGCAAGAAGATCAAAATTTCAACGAGGACAATCAAAGTTATGTTGATTTGTACCAAAATGAAAACGACGAACAGGAAAATCTTTTGAATGAGGATGAATCTCCTGAAATTACAGAAAACGAAAATCTGGATACAGAATTCTCAAACGCACTTGATCTTGATGAATTTGAAGATGATGCTGATGAAAATGATCTAGAAGAAGAAGATCCAATAGAGAATGAAGAAGACGAAAATTACGATCAGGAAGAAGTTATTGAACCTGAAACATTCTCTGATGACGGCTATAAAATCGATTAGTAATAGCTTGTTTCCTTATTTTATTGTTATTTAAAAATAATAAAAAAGCAAGATTTGATACAGCTTACAGAAAGAATTGAAATTTCGTTACCAACGATTTTAAAAACCTCCAAAAATTATTAAATTTCTGGAGGTTTTTATTTTGAGGAATTTACACAGGTTTCACTCAACTATGAACAATTGCTGTTTTCTCTAGTTTTGTTTGTTGGTTTTAGTGAGGTCAAAATTTAAATTGGTATTTAATATGATTCCATTATTATTTTGAAAAACATTTTTACCTTCTATTTGTCTTCCCAGCTGTACGGTTTGATTGAGGTAACCCCCTTCAATTCTTATGTTTTTATTAAATCTGTAGCCTAATAAAATTCCAATTCTGTTCTGATCAAAAACGTTCATGTTTACATTTTTCCCAAATCCAATAAAAATTTCGTCATAAAAAGCTAAATACGGTGTTTTGTCTTTGATCTCATTTCCTTTTAAAGGAACTTGAAGCCTGATCATGTATCGAATTCTGTTTAATAACGGAAATTCATCTTCTGTTGTTTCATTTATTGAGCTGTATCTGCCTACGAATCTTTGTTCCAACATAAATCTATGAGAAAAGTCAACGATTCCTTCTTTCTGATTCAACTGAACCATTTCAAAAATTCTATGTTCCGTAAAATCTCTGCCCATTCCGTTAAGTGGTATTTCTCCATAAGAATAAGTTTCGATCCAGCCGTAACCAGCCCTGAATTGAACTCTTGAGTTTAAGTTATAATTTACCCCAACCCGCAATAAACTCTGCTGCCATTCGGTAATCATTTCATTTCTTCTCCATTGGTATTCTGTATGTATTCCAAATTTTTCTGAAATCTTAAATGTTCCAAAAAAGTTATACCATCCAATGCTGTTATTTGTATTGATCCGATTATTCTGCCCGATTACTGCTTGTAATGCG
>NZ_CAMLIX010000027.1 GCF_946479975.1 uncultured Flavobacterium sp. | reverse complement strand
GATATTCTGCCACCGAAATGCATTCGGTAATTGTTACTTATACTTTAACATTGGCAATGTTTATTCCGCTTTCGGGCTGGCTTGCAGATAAATTCGGTACAAGAACAATGTTTATGATAGCGGTGTTTTTATTTATTCTGGGTTCTGTATTTTGTGCCTTTTCTGTTGATTTACGCTCGTTTAATATGGCGCGGGTTGGGCAGGCAATTGGAGCTTCAATGATGGTTCCTATAGCACGATTGGCAATTTTATATCAATATCCTAAAAGTGAATTACTAAAGACAATGAACTTCATTACCGTATTCGGATTATTAGGAATGGTTGCAGGGCCGAGTCTTGGTGGTTTTCTTTCTGATTATTTTACCTGGCATTGGATTTTTCTCGTAAATGTTCCTATTGGAATTATCGGAATATCCATGGCATACCGCATAATGCCTAATTTCAAACACGCCGTTGGGAGATTTGATTTTAGAGGTTTAATTTATTTCAGTCTTGCGCTAATCTTTATTACGATGGTTTTAGAACTGGTAGGAAGCGGCAGAATTCACATGATGATGATTTTAGGTTTATTGTTTCTTTCGGGACTGCTTTCTCTTTTTTATTTTATTCATTATAAAAAAACAGAAAAACCCATTATTGATTTGCATCTGCTAAACATCAGAACTTTAAAAATAGGACTAATGGGAAGTTTGATTACCAGACTAGGAATAGGAGGACTGCCATTACTTTTGCCCTTGATGCTTCAAACTAGTTTTGGCTACTCAGCTTCTGTCTCCGGATTATTATTACTGCCTTCGGCTTTATCAAATGTTGCAGTAAAACCTTTTATGGTGCAGATTATAAAATTCTTTGGCTACAGAACGGTTTTGATCAGTAATACGATTTTACTAGGTGTGATTTTAATTATTTTGGGATTTGTAACGCGCGAAACGCCTATTGGTTATTATATTTTATTAATGGTTTTTTACGGCATTTTTACATCGATCCAAATGTCGGCTATGAATACAATTACGCTTTCTGACTTAGATCAAGATACCGCAAGCGGAGGAAATACTATGCTGGTAATTATGCAGCAGCTTTCTGTAAGTTTTGGGGTTTCGGTTGCGAGTTTGGCTCTTTCGTTATTTCAAACTGGAATTTTTGAATTAAATACTGTTAAGGCATTTCAATATACTTTTATCACATTGGCGATTTTTACAATCTTGTCCAGTTTTACTTTTTCAAAATTAAATAAAACAGATGGAGCAGGGTATATGTGATTTCTAAGTTCTAAATTTTATATAAAAATAAATCCTGAAAGGAATAAAATTTCTTTCAGGATTTATTGAGTTTTAAAAAAAACGTTGAGCTTTATGGATTTCCTTCTCCGCCGCTTGATCCATAAATTTGTCCCGTTGCATAACTAGCATCTTCAGCGGCAAGCTGTACATAAATTGAAGCAAGTTCTACTGGCTGTCCAGGTCTGCCCATTGGAGTTTGAGATCCGAAATTTTTCAGTTTTTCCATTGTAGCACCACCACTTACCTGAAGAGGCGTCCAAACTGGACCTGGCGCTACACCATTAACCCGAATTCCTTTTGGAGCAAGTTGTTTGGCCAATGACTTAATGTAATTGGTCGTCGCCGCTTTGGTCTGTGCATAATCATACAAATCTTCGGTAGGAGCGTAGGCCTGAACAGAACTTGTTCCAATTATTGAAGCACCTGGTTTAAGATGCGGTAGCGCTGCTTTTATAATCCAAAACGGAGCATAAATATTTGTTTTCATTGTCGCATCAAAATCTTCGGTCGAAATATCCAAAATAGATTCGTGTGTTTGTTGTCTTGCTGCATTGTTGATTACAATATCTAAACCTCCAAGTGCTTTTACCGCTTGTTCCACCAATGATTTACAAAAGTTTTCATCACGTAAATCACCCGGAATTGCAACTGCTTTTCTTCCTTCGGCTTTTATTAACTGAATCACTTCTTTAGCATCTTCTTCTTCCGTCGGATAATAATTTATCGCCACATCTGCGCCTTCTCTTGCATAAGCAATTGCAGCCGCTCTTCCCATTCCAGAATCTCCGCCTGTTATAAGTGCTTTTCGACCTTTAAGTCTTCCAGAACCTTTATAACTTTTTTCACCATGATCAGGTCTCGGATCCATTTTACTCACCAAACCTGGCCAAGGTTGTTTCTGCTCTTTAAAAGGAGGCTGCGGATATTTTGTTTTGGGATCTTCAGGAACTGTAGACGAATTTTCATCATTCGATTTAAAATCTGCTCCTAAAACCGGGGTAAAAGCAGTCGTCAGACAAATTGCTCCCATTCCTGTAATTGCAGAGCGTCTTGACATTTTGTTTTTGTTGCTCATAACTTTAATGCATTAAATTATTTAATCTTATGATCTTATAATTTTAAAATTATCGAACTTGGTAATCGGTTTCTTATATTATTAATTTCTCATTTTATATAATGCCGTCTTTTTAAAAGAAATAAATCTCTAAAATAAAAAGAGCCGACAAAATATATCGGCTCTCTCAGAAAGGAATTAATAATTAAATATCTTTTGATCTTATAAATTCGTCTATTATTCTTTGGGTTGAGACTTCTACATCTCTCGCAATCAAATCAGGAGAATTTAAAAGGTATTTGTCTACAAATTCGAATGCCGCTTTTTCAGTTTCATTAAACCTTTCGACCGTATCTTGTTTTTCTGATGAATTGTAACTGAATTCCAGATAAGCTCTTAATTCAGATTCAAATTTTTCTAGTAAATCATTCATAAATATATAGTTTTGATTAATGTTAGCTGCTGTGTGTTAAACTTAAATACAAGTTATTATAACTGATAGATAAAGATTTATAAATCAACCGACATTCCTTATATTATTATATGTTTTGAATGAAAGAAATACGCATAAAAAAAACGCTAAACCTAAGATTCAGCGTTAATTAAAAGTTGTAAATATAGACTATGATTAGCTTTTATTAGCCTCACTATATTCATCAGTTGTAACAGGAGTAAGCCAGGTAACTTGTACATCATCCTTAAAATTTGTGATGGCAATATGAACCATTTTAGTTGATGTACTTGCTCCGTGCCAATGTTCTACATTTTCAGGAATATTGACAACATCACCTTTTTTGATAATTTGAGCAGGTTCACCTTTTTCCTGATAAAGTCCCTGACCTTCAATTACCAATAAAACCTGACCTTTAGGATGTGTGTGCCAGTTTGTTCTCGCGCCAGGTTCAAAACTGACACTTCCGGCTGAGAATTCGTTGTTTTTATCTTTTCCAACAAGTGGTTTTAAAAATGCATTGCCTGTAAACCAATCATTTGGAAGTGGTTCGCCTTGTGGAAATATTTCTGTTGTATTCATAGTAGTGGTTTTAGAATTACACGCTGTTAAAATTAGCGCGGTATATAATATAACGATTATATTTTTCATTTTATTTTGAGTTTCATTACTGCTGTTTTCTCAAACTTTTTTAATAATTTTTGCAGGAACGCCGCCTGCGATTGTATTATCGGGAACGTCTTTTGCGACGACAGCTCCAGCGGCTACAATTGCATTTTCGCCAATAGTAACGCCTGGAAGAATAGTTGCATTTGCTCCAATCCACGCATTTTTTTTAATGTGAACAAGACCTGGAACTAGTGATTGTCTTTTTTCAGGATCTGTTGGATGTCCTTCAGAAAGCAGATTTACGTTTGGAGCGATCAAGACATTGTCTTCAATAATAATTCCGCCTAAATCGAGCATTGTACAATTAAAATTGATAAATACATTTTTACCGATTTTAATGTTTTTTCCATAATTAATATAAGACGGCGTAAATACAACTGTACTTTCAGGAATACTACTTCCTGTAATTTCGCTCAATATCGATCTAATTTCCAAAGGATCATGCGAATTGTTCATTTTTACAAGCAGCTTTTTTGTACTGAATGATGATTCTTGTAAACGATGAATTTCTGAATGCTCTGCTGTTACGGTTTCTCCATTTACAAGCTGTGCAAAAATATCGAATGTTTTTTCGTTGGTACTCATAACTTAAAAATTAGATTGTTTTAAATTCGTTTGAAAAAATGCCTGCAGCTTTTCAAACGGAATTTTATCTAATCTGTCATAAAGATCTACGTGCACCGCATTTGGAATAATCAATAATTCTTTTGGTTCTGATGCGGCTTTAAAAGCATCTTCACTAAAATATCTAGAATGTGCATTTTCTCCAGCAATAATAAAAATAGGTCTTGGACTGATTTCTTTAATGTACGTTAGAATTGGCATATTCATAAATGAAACAGCGTTTGTGGCTGTCCAAGACGCATTAGAATTGATAGAACGTGCATGAAAGCCGCGTGGCGTTTTGTAATAATCAAAATAATCTTTTACAAATTGAGGTTCATCTCCAGTCAGTTTTTCAGGAAGATTGTTTGTAGAGGGTGCAAAACTTTTGTCTGCTGCATCTTTCCAGCGCTGTTCTCCCAATTGTTCCAGCGTTTTTGCGCGCTGTTCTGGAGTCACGCTGTCATTATAACCTTTTGACATTACTCGGGTCATGTCGTACATGCTGGTAGTGGCGACAGCTTTAATGCGTTTATCAACTGCAGCTGCATTCAAAGCAAAACCAGCAAAACCACAGATTCCAATTATCCCGATTTTTTCTCGGTCAATATTTTTTTGTAAACCTAAAAAATCAACCGCTGCACTAAAATCTTCTGTGTTGATATCGGGCGAAGCCACATTACGAGGCTCTCCACTGCTTGCTCCTGTGTAAGAAGGGTCAAATGCAAGTGCTGCAAAGCCGCGCTCGGCCATTTGATTGGCATATAATCCTGACGATTGTTCTTTTACAGCGCCGAAAGGACCGCTAATCGCTAAAGCTGAAAGTTTTTGAGTTGCATTTTTTGGAAGATAAAGATCTCCTGAAAGTGTTATGCCGTATCGGTTTTTAAAACTTACTTTCTGGCGTGTTACTTTATCGCTTAATTTAAAAGTATAATGTTCTTCTGTAGTATTCATTTTCTTTTTATTTTGAATTGATTCTTTATTTTGTGCGAATGCTTGTCCGATAACTAAAAAAGACAAAGCAAAGAATGCTGTTATTTTCATTTAATGATATATTTAAATTACAGCTACAAAATTAAAACGACACCATGAGGTGCCGTTAAAGAATATCAAACCAAAAATTAAGAAAATCAAACCTCAGTTTCTCTGATAGATTTCGGATTTGTTCCAGTGTGTTTTTTAAAAAAGTTATTAAAATAGGTGGGATATTCAAACCCAAGCGCGTAGGCTATCTCGGCAATATTCCAGTCCGTATGTTGTAATAGAGCTTTTGCTTCTGATGTAATTCGTTCGGTAATATGCGATGTGGTTGATCTTCCAGTAGTTTCTTTGACTGCGCGGTTTAAATAATTGACATGAATACTTAAATTCTGTGCATAATCTTTGGCTGTGGTCATCACAAGCGGACTATCAGCACTTTCTATAGGAAACTGCCTTTCTAATAATTCAAGAAAAACAGAAGCAATTCTAGCGGCGCCATTTTTACTTTCGTTGTAATTTTCTGCAGGTCTAAGCTTTAAAGATTCATGAATAATCAACTGAATATAATTTCGGATCAGTTCGTCTTTGTAAGCGTAATCACTTTTTTGCTCTTCTATCATTTTCTGAAACAGTGTATTAAGAAATATCCGCTGTTCTTCAGATATATGCAGCACAGGTGTTCCTCCAATTTTAAAGAATGGCGATTGATGAAGACTTTCCGATCGGTCAGATTGTTTTAGAAATTCTTCAGAAAACAAAATAGTATAACCTTTATATTCCGTCGAAATCGTTTCCCATGAATAGGGAATATGTGGATTTCCAAAAAACAATATCGTTCCCTGCTGATCAAAAGTTTTGTCTGCATAATGAATTTTACTGTGTCCTGTTGTCAAACATATTTTAAAGAAATCTTTTCGGCTGTAAATACGGGTTGCATTACTGTCATCCTCAATTTGAAAAGCTTTAAAACCTTTTAGTTTAAGTTCGTTGTTAAACTCAGAAACGCTGCGAATTGTTTTGTCTTCCATATCGCAAAGTTAATGAAATCAAATATATTGATGTTTTTTTATACCGAAAATCAGTTGCTGTTTCTGCTGCAATAATAATAATTTCTATTCTTTTTGCTATTTTATCTGGCACTTAAATTTAAAGATACGGTTGAGATACCACCGGCTCCGTCATAACGTTCAGCCCAAACTTCAATAAAATCATCTTTTTTTAATTGTACCGTACCGACAATAGGAAGTGCTACAATACCAGAAGTTGAAAGGAAACCCGAAGAAGGTCTTCCATAAACTTTAGTATCGGGAAGCACAACACCGTTTCTGGCAATATACAGTATTATTGTATTGTCTGATCCTGTTCCTTGATAAGAAATAGAGGCACTTACCTGAAAATATCTGGTTTTATTTCCTCGATAAGTAATTCTGTTGTTTCCGTCTTTGGTAAATCTGAAAAGATTGTTTGAAGTGGTAGTACCGCTCACTTTTACTCTGCTTGTTGAGCCAGTACCCGTAAACGTTGTTGCTATACCAGATCCGGCTACGGCATCCAGATTGATATCGCCTGTAGCGTCAGAGTCACCTTCTCGCGGAATACCTGGCGCATCTACTGTCCATGCTGTGCTGAAATTATAGCTGGGATAGGTAGAAGCGGCAGCATATCGGTTGATATAACCCAATGTGTTTGTGGTAGTGCCAGAGAATACCGTTCCTACAATTACGCCAGTTCCAACAGTAAGTGTGCTGCTGCTGACATCTATGGCGACGTCTGAGTTGTTCATTGTACTGAAACCACTGTTTTTTTCAATCAGACCAAAAGTTCCGGTAAAGGTTTCAAAAATTCCATTATTACTTGCGGTCCATGCCTGATTGTTTAGTAGGAGACTGCCGATGTTCGAATAGGTAATACCATTGGCATTATTGACAAATTGAACAATATTTCCAAAGTAAAGTCCGAAACCCGAAATGCTTCCTACGCTGGAAGTCATTCCGTCAACAATTACATTCTGAACCAGAAGTGAAGATGCAGTTGCGGCGCCTGGACCAGTAAGAGCAAAAGCCGTAGTTCCTTTTAAGGTTAAATTTCGGATACTGCCACCTGTACTGCCCTGAAAAATAACACCGGCATAAGACAATATATCTTCATTGGCGTCAAGCCCCGAAATATAAGCATTATTTAAATTAATAGGGCGTGCCAAATTAATAGTTCCATTGATTTCGTATAATGTATTGGAAGTGAGCTGATATACTGTACCTCCACCAGCAGTCAGTTCAGGGGCTAGATCGGCAGCAGATTTTACAAGTTTATAATTATTTCGTTTCAGACCCATTTCAGTGGCTAGTTTTACCCAAGATGCCGTTAAGGTATTATAAAAGTAAAATGCTTTATCTGTGGTATCAAAAACCAAAAGACTCTCCGCAGGCGTTGCAATTGCAGTTCGCTGTACCGTAGTCATTCGAGGTGCAAGCATTCCCTGTGATACAGAGGTGATATCAAGGATGGAGGACGCATCTGGAGTAACGGTTCCAATTCCAATTTGTGCTTGAACTGTTGCGGTCAGTATCAATAAAAAGAATAAGGTTATAGTCCTATTTTTTAAAGTAGATTTTGTGTGCATATACGGTGTATTTAGTTTTACTTTCGTTCAGTTTTTTATTTATTTCCGTTGGTAGACAGTATTATTTTTTTTGTGATTCTCTGATCGTCGTCTGTTATAAATTCTGCGATATAAACGCCGGCAGGCAGTCCAGAAGCGGAGAAAACATAATGGTTTTCTGTTTGTAAATCCTTTTTATTCAAAACCGATTGGCCTTTCATATCATATAAAGTAAAAGATTTCAGTACGATAAGTTCAGGGTTAAAGGCTTTAATATTCTTATTGAATTGATCTTGATAGATAACAAATTGCTCTTTATTTGAAGGCTCTTCAATACTAAGCGTCTGGTCTGTAAAGGCAATAAAAAATCTATCTGTATAGGTTCCAGGCGTTACAGAAATTTCATAGGTTTTGTTTTTGATGTCGTGATAAGAATCTGAAATTTTATCATACAGATAAACGGGCTGCGACGTATCAAAATTAAGAGCTTCAGGAATGTTGAATTTTAATGCCGTTTCCTTCGAAGTTTTTACAACTAGCGGTATTTTTTTTGAAGCATCAAAATTGATTCCCTGTATTAAATAGGCTGCATCATCAATCCAAAAATTTACATCTTCAGGCAGGTCTGTCGTCATATTGAGTGCATCTATTCCTAAGTCGGCACTATCTGTTGCCTCAGCAAGAAAAGCAAGGGCAAGCTGTCGTGTAAATTGGTTGTTAATCACCACATTTAATCTAAAATAAGATAAAGATTCTGATGGGCTTGCTTGTTGTGATTTCTGACTGAACTTTTCAAATTGTGAAACTCCAGTACCTTCTTTAAAAAGCGTACGATGCGCATTTTTAAAAACTACAGTACCATTAGATGTTCCATTAAGAAGAAAGCCTTGTCCAATTGGGGCATAACGGCGTTGTACTGCTGTTCCTGATCCTGAACTTGGTCCGGAATTTACGGTTCCATCCTGATTGTATGCATTAAAAGCTGGAGGTACATAAATACCTTCTGCATTTAGGTTGATAGGAGAGTAGGCACCATAGCCACCACGGTAGGCACTCAGGTAATGTGAGTTTACACTGCGGTCCTGCTGCCAAAAATAAGCCGTTCCTCCAGTCAGGGTACGATTGTCAGAATCTAATAAAAAAGCATTTAAATGAAGGGCAGAAGGATAGGGATTTCCTGTTAGCGTTGCACTTCCTGCTCCAAGTGTGATGCTGATATTTCCATCATTTGGTTTTCCTCTAAAATCATAGCGCTGTGCACTTCCCGGATTATTTGCGACTCCCATTCCTGCTGGATCAATTGGATCTGCACCGCTGGTACCTTTCATGGTAAAACCTTCTCCAGGTAATATAGAGGAAGCGCCGCCGACAAGAATCCACTGGGAATAATTGGAGGCATTTATTAGTTTGTAGATCCATGCAGGAGCAATTGCAAGCGGAACAGCAGTACCGTCTAAATTTGACGCAGGCAGAATAACAGCGGGAGTTGTAGCGGTTGAAGTTTCGGGGCGCCCAAGTAGTGAAATTCCAAAATTGGTATTGCCAGATGCATTGGAAGGGACACCAACAGGAGAGCACCAGTAATTGTAGTCAAAATTATCTGATGTACCTTCTTGGTAAACAGAGAGTTTTCCTAGTCCGGTGTTGGTCGAAACTGTGCTGCCACCTTGAATGAATTGTGCATTGTTTCGTAAATATAAATTGGAATCTGTATTTAAATGAAGATTTTGTTTTACATACAAAACTTCATTTTTAGCATAGATACTTGAATTGGAACCAAGATATAATTGGGAAAAGCAATTCGAGCTGAACGCTATAAAAAAAAGCATCGATAGTTTTTTCATATTCAATCGTACAGAGTTAATGTTTTACTAGTATTTTGATTTAAGATTTTTTTCGTGACATCGATATGATGAATCCTAAAACAATGCCTGCCGCAAGTAATTTGGATGAATGGGTGTCAATAGGGAAATCTGGCTTATCATCGGGAAGTCCAGGCGGTGGAGGTCCTCCTCCCTGCGCTGAGACGATATAGGATAAAAGGATAAAAATGTAAATAAACAGAGTTAGTTTTGGGGATCTCATAATGTCACGTTGAATTTATATTTAGGTGAGATTTCGACTTGAAATTTCCTCTTCCAGCTATTTTGTATATTACTTTATTTAGTAATCTGATCAGCTATTGAAAGTTTATAGCTCTACATAGTAGCATTACCTAAAAACAAATTTAAAAGGCGTCTCAATTATCGCTTACATAATTTCTTTCATAAATTACAGAATTCCCATGTTTAAAGTTGTTGAAATTTGATAATAAATCTTTTGAATGAAGTTGAAAAACTTTATTTAAAATCGTTGCAAAGCGTAAATAATTAACCTCAGCTAGAAATTCGATTTATAAAATTATATAAGCGGAATCTTGAAATTATGTAAGCGACAGGGAGTTAACACCTATACATTTGGAATCTAACTTAAAAATATATAGATATGAAAACGTTATTAAAATCACAGATTATCACAGCAGCCCTATTTGTAGCGGTAATGACATCTTGTAAAAACAATGCTGCCAATACCGAGGGAGATGGATACAATAATAATGAACAGACCACTCCATCTGATGGTATGCCCGCACAAACAGATACTACAAGTACGCAAGTTGATTCTACTACCACTAATGGTACGGGCACAGGAACAGGAACAGATGGCACAGGAACGGGAACTGGTACTCAAGAACCTGGAACTGGAACAGGTACTGGATCTGGAAGTTCTGGAAGCAGCGGTAGTGGTTCTTCAGGTTCAGGGTCTGGCTCACAAGGAAAATAAATCTACAGCAGCTATTTATTAAAAACTCTTTTTTACTTTTCTTACTTGGAAAGCCCGAAGTGAAATTTCATTTCGGGCTTTCTTTTGTTCATTAAATATAATGAAGATGAAAATAACTGCCTTAAGATTTTAAGAAGCTGATGGTCTGTAGTTTGTAATACTCAAGTTTAATTCTGTAAAAACACGCTGCTCCGAAGTTCTACTTTGCGGTATATTAATTTAAAAACTAAATATTATGTTAGAAAATGAAAACACCGAAGGAGCTTCTGCAAAAGCAATTGAGGAACAAACTTCAAAAATACCATCTGATTTATTTTTATACGCTTCTTTAGCAGCGATGGGAACTTCACTGGCTTTAAAATGTATGGGAAGAAGACACAGCGCACTTTTTGTAGGGCAATGGGCATCACCATTTTTACTTCTTGGAATTTACAACAAGCTTGTTAAGCAGCAAGGACATGATGCAGAAGATAATGAACAAGAAAATGACTTCTAAGATTCGTTATGATGTATTTAAAAAATAATAAAGCTGCCCTGAGGCAGCTTTATTTATTAAGTAAAGAATCTCTCTTCGAAAAGTTATGATCGTTTTGCCGATTATGATTAAAAAAAACGTTTTGACAACTTAGGTAGTTCTATCAACGTTCCATTTTCAAGATGATCGGCTATTTCTTTGACAGTTTCCTTAAGTTCTCTAAAGTCGTACGGTTTGGTGAAAAAGCTCAAAGCTCCAGCATTCTTGGCTTGTTCTGCTCCCTGTTCGGGATTTGTTGTCGAGTACATAATGACAGGGATATTACGATAGACAGAATGATCTTTGAGTTCCTTTAGGCATGCCCATCCATCTTTTTCCGGCATGTTAATATCTATAATAATAAGTTCAGGCTGCGGGATGAGATTGTTTTCAAGATCTTTTATTAAAGTAAAACAATTTTCAAGAGCCATTATCTCAATTGATTCCGACACGGCATTTGCTGCGTCTTGAAAAAAACTTCTGTCATCTTTATCATCATCTATTAAAAGTATCTTCTGCATAGTAAAAGTTTTAAGGTTGTTTTAGTATCGGCAGCACTACAGTAAAAATAGAACCGTTACCAGGGCTGCTCTCCGCTTTTATGCTTCCGTTATAACGTTCTGTAATCTTTTTGCATAGTGCTAATCCAATTCCAGAACCTTCATAAAGGTCGGCACTATTTAGTCGGGTAAATGCATTAAAAATATTATGCGACTGTTCAGGATTAAATCCAATCCCGTTGTCTTTGACCTGTATTTCCCAATACGGCATGTCTTCGTTGTTTTTTTCTGTTGCACTGATTTCTATAACCGAAGGAATATTGTTTTTAGAAAATTTTAGCGAATTAAGAATAAGATTGTAAAACAACTGATACAACAACGCACTATGACCATACACCGAAGGAATATTACGGGTTGTGATTAATGCATTTTTATTTTCAATCATTACTTCCAGATCAACTTCTATATTTTCTAAAATATCATTTAGGTTGATTAATTGTTTTGGTTCGTTTTGAGAATCCAGTTTAGAGTAAAAAAGTACGCCGTCAATCATGGCATACATACGAGCTGCAGCCGATTCGATTCTCTCCAAATAACCTTTGATTTCGGTTGGAAGTACATGACCAAATTCTTCTAAAATTCTATAATGAAAAGTTCTAATTTTTCTAACGGGTTCCTTTAGATCGTGACCTGCGGCATGTGCAAAGCTGCGAAGATCTTCGTTCGAGCGTTCCAGTTCCGAAGTTCTGTCTTTTACTTGTCTGCTTAATTCTTCTGTGAAATTTTTCTGCTCGGTAATATCAAACATTACTCCAACCATACGCACTGCACGACCATTTTCGGCAGCAACGGTACTTCCATAACCTTTCATCCAGTATACGTTTCCATTATCAGCTCTGATGATACGGAATTCGGCTATAAACTCTCCAGCTTTTTCCACCGCATGTTTCAGGTTTTGCAAAACAATACTTTGGTCTTCTGGATGAACAAATTTGGCAAAAAAAGCGGTATTAATGTTGTTTTCTTTTTCCTGTAGTCCCAGCAATTTATAGTGGTTTTCATTCCAAGAAATTTTATCACTTTTGATGTCCCAATCCCAAGAAGCCATTCCTGCCGACTCTAAAGCGATTCTTGATCTTTCCTCAAAAATGCGAAGCTGTTCCTGCGCCTGCTGATGCCCCGTCATGTCTCGGGCTACTTTAACGTAACCTGTAAGTTCAGGATTATAAATAGGACGGACGATTCCCTGCATAAAAAAGTGAGAACCATCTTTTCGACGGTGCCAGCGGCCATCTTCTGCCAGACCTTCTTTTTGGGCTTTTTCAAGTTCTTTTTGTGGCAAACCTGAAATCTGGTCTTCTTCTGTAAATATTAAGGAGAAATGAACCCCTTGAACTTCTTTTTCGCTATAACCTAAAATCTGTTCGGCGCCACTGTTCCATTGTTCAATTCGGCCTTCCACATCAAGTGTGATAATCACAAAATCGACAGCACTTTTCATCGTAACTCTTAAACGTTCTTCAGAATGTCTCAAGGCTTCCTCAGATAATACACGTTGCGAAATATCGGTAAAAATTACGGCTACCAGATTTTCATCGGGATGCCCGACTGGAAATGCGTACAAATCAAAATGACGTTTTAGTGCTTTTGATTCTTCTTTGAATCTTAGTGGTTCTCCTGTTTTTGCAACACGTCCGTATATTTCAAACCATTTCGGTTCGATATCAGGCGTTGTTTCCAAAATTGTTTTTCCTTCCGCATTGGTAAGTCCATTGTTTCTTGCAAAAGCAGGGTTAACCTCTACAAAAATCCAATTGTAAGGTTTATCATTTTCATCAAAAAGAACTTCTATAATACAGTAACCTTCATCAATAGAATCAAAAAGATAACGGTATTTTTCTTTAGAAGTTTTTAAAGCTTGCTGTCCATATGCGCGGTCTATGGCTGTCCAAGTTCTAAAAGCAGTTTCCTTAAGAAGCAAAGCATCGCTTTTTTCCCATTGACGTGAATCTTTATGGCTCACGGCCTGAATTGCCAGTAGTTCTCCATCTTTTACAACCGGAATACCAACAAGGCTTCCGATTCCTTCATTTTTCCATTTTTTTCTTTCTTTCGGCGAAAGCAATGGCTCTCTTTCTGTATTTTCTACAATAAGATATTCGTGCGATAAAAAATACTCCAGCCAGCGAGGCTCTAATAGTGCATCTGTTCCGCCTTCAGTAATAAAAGGGCAGGATTGCAGATTAGTATAAGGAATAGTAATGCAGTTTTTAGAAAATGAATCATAGTAAAAAGCACCCTCAGCATTGAGATAAGATGACGCTACAGTCATAGCAGATTTCTTGATGTCTTCTGGCTCAGAGAGCGTGCGCAGCGCATCACTAAGTTCTAAAATCGCAAGCTGTTTTTTTTCTTCTTTTTTACGTTCTGTAATATCATTAAAAAGAACTGCTACATGATGATCTTCTGGATTTCCAGTAGGAAATGCATATACTTCATAGAAAAATCCTAATTCTCTTGCCTCATTTTCAAACCTTTCAGACTGTAGTGTTTTGGCAATTCTTCCATATATTTCAAACCAGTTAGGCTCATGATCGGGCGTTATTTCAAGCATGCTCTGTCCAATCGGATCAGCTATTCCAGTTTGTTTACTGAAAGCTTTATTGGCATCAATAAATACATAGTCATAAGGCTTGTCATTTTCATCAAAAAGCACTTTTATGATACAAAAACCTTCATCTATAGAATTAAATAATTCTAGATAACGGTCATTTGCTCTTTCGGCCAATTCGTCTTTTAAAGCTAGAAGTTCTTTCTCAGCCTTCATCTGCTCCGTAATATTTCTGGTTGTCATTACCACGCCGTCATCCTGTCGCACCATAGCGAGATAAAACCACATATCTTCAAACTGTTCGTTTGAATAATATTGCTCCATTTCAACTGGTATACCAGTTTCAGTAACCTGAACCAGCTTATCAAAAATACCAGCTTCAATTACACCTGGGTTTTTATCAAGGAGCTTTTCGCCAATAACATCTTGGTTTTGATCAAAACCTCTACTGTTTTGAACAACCCATTCAAAATCGATAATTTTTCCATTCGAATCACGAATGGCTTTTAGTACCTGTATAATATCTAATGAACTGTCAAGAATCGAGCGCAGAAATTCCCTGCTGGATTTTATTTCCTGTTCGGCTTTTTTAAGATTGGTAATTTTTACAGTAGTGCTTGCTACTCCGTCATTTAATTTAACAGCAGATTGGTAAAACCAGTCATTAAATTGTTCGTGTATATAATGACGTTCTGCAAAACTAGAGACACCACTTTCCACAACTTGTTTAAAGGTTTCAAAGATTCCTTCATCTACAACTCCAGGATTAAGTTCTAAAAGCCTTTTTCCAATTACATCGCCATAGTATTCAGTGGATGTATTGTTGTTTAAAATCCATTTAAAGTCTACGATTTCTCCTTTTTGATCTCTAACCGACTCAAAAACCTGAATCATATCAGGAGAACTGTCCATCGTCGCCTGTAAGAGCTCTTGTTTGCGTTTAATTTCTTCGGCCGCTGTTTTAAGATCTGTAATATCTCTGGCAGTTGCCAATATTGTTTCTACTTCTCCCAAATCATTTTTTTCGGGAATCATGCGAGAATATAAATGAATTATGCCTGTTGGGGTAGACAATTCTTTGTAATGTTCTACAGTATCTCCTGTATGTAAAGCTTTTTCAAGACTTTCAAAATAAAGAGCAGCGCTTTCTTCTGGCTGTCCCATTTCTAGATACGTTTTTCCAAGAAGCTGTTCTATACTACCTCCAGTTTTATATTCAAAAGCAGAATTGGCAAAAATAAGTTTCAGGTTTTTATCCCAACGGGTAATTACATCAGGCGTATTTTCTACAAGAGTAAGATACTGGTCACGGCTTTCTTTGAGTTCTGCAGTGCGTTCCTGAACCTGCTGTTCCAACTGATGTCTGTAATTTTCTTCGACAGTTCGCAATGCTTCTTCTGCCTTTTTTCTTTCGGTTATATTGATAAAGGTGATGATAATGCCGTTTATACGATCTTCATCGGTACGATACGGAGTCAGCCTCATTAAATAAATGCTGTTATCTGTCGTACGTACTTCTTTTTCAATTACATTCAGTTTTTCGAGTACTGTCTCAGCATCTTGCTGCAATTGCTGATATTCCAATTTATGGGTAATATCAGTAAGCGGACGCCCGTAATCGGCTGGAATTAAATTAAATATGGAACCTGCAGCAGGAGTATACAAAGCGACTCTAAAACTACGGTCTAGAAATATCGTTCCTATGTCTGTAGAATTAATAATGTTCTGCAAGTTGTTACTCGCAACACTGGTTTCTTCAATTTTTACTTTAAGTTCTTGGTTTACTGTGCGAAGTTCTTCATTTATCGATTGTAATTCTTCTTTACTGGTTTCAAGTTCTTCTGCTGCAGAGCGAAGTTCTTCATTCATTGCCTGAAGTTCTTCATTCGAAGCTTTCATTTCCTCGGCTTGAAAATCGTGCTGTTCATTGGCGGTACGCAGCTGAATTTTAACTCTTATGAGTTCTTCCTCCATTTGTCGTGCTAATGATTCGTCTGTAGACTGCAGTATTTCGCGCGTGCTGTCATCATTTCCAGGTTCAAAAATAACGAGTATAAAGCCTTTAGCCGTATCTCCTTGACGAAGAACAGGTCTAACTTTTAGCGTAAGAATTTCTGTTACATCATTTATAGAAACTTTAAGGCCGCGTGCTTCAACCGGCGCTTGTCTCTGTCCAGACTGATACAATGCCGAACGAAGTTCGAGACGCAGTTCTGGTTTTATAAGTTTTAAAAGATTTTTGGTAGGCTCACCTCCTGAAATCTGAAGGTATCTGCCGGCACGCTCTGTAAGATGCAGAATTTCAAATTCTTCGTTGACAACAAGTGATGGCGGAGCATATTCTTCTAGTAATTGCTGGTGCAGATCGCCGAAAGAAATTCTGTCCAAAATTTTCTTTTCCTGCTCCTGCGTAATGGTATCGGTTTTAAATTTTTCGAAATGAAGAGTAGGAGTAGATTCAGGAATTGGATACGATCTTGGTGTAACCTGTCTTCTTTGAAAAATATGATTTTCTCTATTATAAACTGAATATAAGTCACTTGCACCATCAACAGATTCTGATGTTCCTAAAAATAAATAGGCACCAGGTTTAAGCGCAAAATGAAAAGTTTCTACCACTCTTTCCTGAGCCACATGATTAAGATAAATCATAACATTACGGCAGCTGACCATATCCAGATGTGAAAATGGCGGATCTTTAAGAAAATTATGAGCGGCAAACATTATGGTTTCTCTGATTTCTCTTCGAATGCGGTAGCGGTCGCCTTCTTTATTAAAAAAGCGTCGAAGCCTTTCAGGAGAAACATCGGCGGTATCGTTAAGACTGTATAATCCTTCTCTCGCGTGAGAAATGGCAGCATCATCTATATCGGTGGCAAAAATCTGAACCTTAGGCGCATCAATTGCTCCCATCGTAATCTCGGCGCAGAGTATGGCAAGAGAATAAGCTTCTTCACCCGTTGCACATCCAGGAACCCATATACGGACTTGATCCTGACTGGTTTTGTCTTTAAAAAGCTGATGTAAAACTTCCTGCTCTATTACTTCAAATGGTTTTTTATCTCTAAAAAAATTAGTTACAGAAATAAGTAAATCTTTTAAAAGTGCAGATGGTTCTGAGGGATTGGCATGAAGAAAATCCGCATAAGACGGCAAATCGGGAAGACCGCTGATATTGATTCTTCTTTCAATTCGTCTTAGTAAAGTGGGACGTTTATAATTGGTAAAATCATGTCCTGTTCGAATGCGAAGCTGCGTAAAAATTTCACGAAGCGCCTGCTGTTGATCGTCAGATCTTTTTTCAGGATGATCGGTGATTTCTACATTTTGAATGCTGTTTTTGTAGGCAATAATTTTTTCCGGCATTTTAGAAACAGATAATACTTCATCAACCATGTTTGTTGAAATTGCGCTGCGGGGCATTTCGTTATATTCGGCTTCACGAGGATTTTGAACAAAACATGCACCGCCTCTTTCTTTAACACGTTTAAGCCCCATAGACCCATTTGCTCCTGTACCTGAAAGGATAACAGCTATGGATCGCGGACCAAATTCGTCTGCCATGCTTCGGAAAAATATATCAACCGGTGCTCTGCGCTCTTCCATTAATAAATTGGCAGAAGCAGTAATATTATTGTTTTCTATCGTAAGATGCTTGTTGGGCGAGATTACGTAGATATGATCGGGTTCCAGAGTTTCCTTATCCAGAACTTGTTTAACCGTTAATTTGCTGTGGCGCTGTAATACAGATGTCAGCTGACTGTCGTAGTCTGGTGAGAGGTGCAGGATCACTACATAGGCAACGCCTGAATTTTTTGGCACATTAGAAAAAAAGTCTTGCAGCGCTTGAATACCGCCTGCAGAAGCTCCAATTCCCGTTATCAAAAAATCATTTTTTCCAGGCTTGTCCTGTAATTGCTTCACTCGTTTATCAGTGCTATCTGTGTCTGTTTTTTTCATATTGCCGCATCAATATAACAAAGTTAACATTTTGTTTCATTTTTCAAATTTTTAGGATCACCTTCGGGCATCAAATAGCTAAGTTGCTGGAAATTTTTTAAATTTCTTCGCAATGCCTGAGCATGTGTATCGGTTTCCTTTGCTTTGATGAAGTAAAAAGCGGCTGCAGAAGAATTATTCATTTCTGCAAGATGATCTCCCAGATGGTTGAGCAGCATACTGCATTCATCCATTCCTGCCATAGCGGTATAAAGATCATTTTCAATTCTGGTTTGCAGTGATTCAAGTAAAACGGCTGCCGAAAATGCATGTCCAGTATGACAACGGAATCGCTGTACATTTCCCTCAATAATTTTGGATAAAACGCCATGACATTCTGGGCAGGTAAAAGGAGAAAGTTCGCCCACATTAAATGATTGCCGCTCTGCACTAAAAATACCAGCAGCACTTTGTATTTCTAATGCTGTCTGCTCGTCCTGATATACTATTTCATCTGGTTCTTTTTCGATAATTTGAGTAAGAAGATTACCAATTTCTGAAGCAGGAGCACAATAATCTGTAGTGACGTTTCGCAGCGCAGTTTCAGGCATTGATTTGACCTCAGCGTCATTAGGATCTTGTACAATAGCGATTCCTCCAGATGCTTTTATTTTCCATAGACCTGATGTTCCGTCATCAAGCGCTCCAGAAAGTATGATGCCAATTGTACGGCTGCCAAAGTGATAGGAAGCAGAACGAAACAGCGGGTCAACCGCGGGACGGAAATGATTTTCTTTTGGCCCTTTAGAAAGTTTGATGGTGTTTTTAATAA
This sequence comes from uncultured Flavobacterium sp., assembly GCF_946479975.1. The sequence goes on along the minus strand of NZ_CAMLIX010000027.1, from coordinate 13,608 downwards.
GCAGCATATGATGATCTGGAGGCGCAATATAAATACGGTTTGGTTTTATTTCTTCGCCATCCAAAGCATAAGCGGCAAAAATGCTGTTGATTTTATTTAGTACGCCTGGCATTACGCCTTCTGTCTCAGCACCCGTATGCCAGACGATAAAAATGGGTGGACGAAAATCTTTAGGCAGATCTTTAATTATTTTTTTAATTGCCTGAAAACCTCCCGCAGAACCGCCAATAACCACAATGTAATCATCTGGAAATAATATGTTTTGAGGAACACTTTCAACGCTATCGGTAGAATTTTTTATCATTTGAAGCGGTTTTAATTTCAATATAATACGTACAAAATGGACAAGTAAAGTTTCTCCATTTATTGTATCGCTGTAACAGAAAAAGCTATTAGGTTTTCAAGCTTTTCTGTTTTAGAAAACCTTCGTTTTGCTTCTAATTTAGTTAGGACTATAATGTTCCTCAAAAGAGACTACCGCAGGAAGATAGATGTGGACAGAGGTACCTTCTCCAGGTGCGCTTGTAACTTTGACAAGACCATGATGGTTGTACACAATTTGTTTGACCAACGCCAGTCCAAGGCCTGCTCCATGTTGCTTTTCATCTCGATGCAGTTTATAAAACGGATCAAAAACTAGATTTTCATAATCCTGTGGAAATCCTTGTCCATTATCATTGAAAGAAATTTTCACATATTCTGTATCCGAATCAAAACCTGCTTTTTCATGAGAAATATCTTTTACACTTCGCATTCCAATTTTCAATATTGGAGGAGATGTTTCTTTTGAAAATTGTAAGGCATTGGCAATTAAACTGATAAATAAAATTCTCATCTGGCAGGCTATAACAGGCATTTGAGGAAGCTCATCAGATTCGATTACAGCACCACTTTCTTTTATAGGATTTCTGAGTTCGTTGATTACTTTTCTGAGAATCTGATTGAGGTCAGTCTTTTTTGGTTTTTTCTGCTCAAAATGAATTCTAGAATACAGCAGAAGATCTTCAATAAGTCTGTCGAGTTTTTGCGATGTATTCAAAAGCCTTTCTAAACTATATTTTCCGCTTTGCGTAAGTGCTTTTTCACTATCTGCTATTTTTTTTCCAAACATATGAATTTTACGAATTGGATCCAGCAGTTTGTCTGTTGCAGAAATGGTAAACGATTCCAGTTTTCTAATGTATTCCTGCTGTTTCTTACTTTGAATTGAAATTTGTTTTTTAATTTGTTCCAATTCTGTTGTGTCTTTAAATGTCAGCATAATACGATTATGCTGTTCATGTTCTATTACAGATGAATGAACAAAACAAGTTTTTAGCGCTGTGCCAGCTTTAAAAGTTACACTGACATCCTGTACCATTTCTCTGCGGTTGATTTTTTGAAGTACCAGTTCTTTAAATTCTGGCGAAATCCACTGTGTATTGATCCCTTCTAAAATAGAAAAACCTTCAACTTGTTCTTCATTAATTCTAAAATAGCGGTAAAATGCGGGATTAGCACTGTGAATAATGAAGTGTTGATCCATGATCAAAACGGGCTCTTTTAAATTTTTAAGAACAGAAGCATGAAGATTTTGCAGAACTGAAAGCTCGTTTCTTCTATCATTTAATTCATCATTTGTACACGATAATTCTTCGTTGTTAGAGCGGAGTTCTTCTGCGACAGTTACAAGTTGTTCGTTAATTGATTCCAGTTCTTCGGTACGTTTAAGCAATTCTTCATTAGTAGTTTGAAGTTCTTCAAAATAGAGTTGCTGCATTTCCTTGAATTCTCCTGTATCGTTTTCTGTATCAAAGTTTTTTTCTGGTGTATCTTGTTTTGCCGCTTCTGAAATTATTTGCTTTAAAGGTATTTTATTGAAAATCACTAACAAAAGTTCAGTATGCATAGGCAGATAAACGACTTCGATAGAAGTGATAAATGACTTATTGGTTACAATAGTAACGTTATGCTTCTGATTTCGCTTTTCACTTCCAGCAGTAAGAATGGAATTTTTAAGAACAGAACGAACCTCATGATGTACCATGTTTAAAATATTGAAACTAGGTGTCCCAGCAGGTGGCTGTAAAAACGGACTAGTATCTCCATTAAAATGAACTATTTCAAAACGCTCATTAATCAGCACCGCCGCAGGAGCATATTGTTCAGCCAATACCTCAGCGGTAATTTTTCTAAAATCTTTTATAACAGATTCAATTATGCTGTTTTTATCGACTTCCTTAGTGCTGTTTTGTTCTTTTACTACAACGGGACGTGTAGAGAAACGAGATTGTATATTTTTTCTAATGAATAAATTTCCTTTTTCGGATGTTGCTTCAAACAATTCTGTATCTATTTCTGGATTATCGTTCTTCCCGAGATGCAGAAAACCTGGAGATTTTAATGAATAATGAAAAGAAGCTACAACTTGCTGTCTTAATTCTTCGTCGAAAACATTAAGTACGTTTCGGCATGAAATAAGATCAATACTTGAGAACGGAAAATCTTTTGTAAGGTCATGAACCGCAAATACGCAGTTGTCGCGTATAATTCTGCTCACATGCCAGTTATTATCTTTTTTGATGAAATACTGAGAAATTCTTCTTTCATCCAGATATTTTAAATCTTGTTCTGAATAAATGCCCGCTCGTGCTTTTTCAATATTTTTTATCGAAAAATCAGTAGCAAATATCTTGACGCTGAGATCATTTCGCTGGTGTTTATTCAGAAATTCATCTAAAACAATGGCCACTAAATAAACTTCTTCTCCTGTAGAACAACCAGCCGACCAAATACGTAAATCGGTGCCAGTTTTCTTTTCAATAAGATCAGGAAAAGCTTTTTCTATAAGGAGCTCATAATCAATTGCACTATTTTGAAAAAAGGCTGTGCTGTTGTGAATTTCATAAAATAACTGATATTGTTCGACAGGATTGTCTTTTAGAATATTTAAATATTTTTGTGTAGTTGTTTGTTTGGTAACAACCATTCTTTTCGCAATTTTCTGCTGAACCAGAAGTTGGTTGTATTTTTGTAAAGAAGCGCCCGCTTTTGATCCAGTTAAATCAATTATGGTGTCGTAAATGTGTTGCTCTTCAGTGGTTTGGTTGCTGTATTGAGAAGCATTTTGGATCTGAATAAGTTGTTCTGCAACTTGAAAAGGTTTAGTGAAATAATCAAAATAGCTTGAATTACTTTCGTTTAACGAAAAACCAATCTGATCTATAGCAGCGATAGAAATACCGCCTTTTTCCCTGATTTTTTTAAGTCCGAAACCGCCGTCTGTAGTAGACCATTCCAGCATGATGCCAAGTGCATTTTCACCAAATTTTTCAGCAATAATCTCAAAAAAGTGATCAAGACATTCTGAGGTCTTTTCTTCTCGGGTCTGTCTTTTTATTTTTAAAATATCGTTGTCAAGAATCAGCATGCTGCTCTCAGGAATCACATAAATATGATTCGGCTCAATGTATGCAGTATTTACAATTTCCTGAACCGTAATAGTGGTTACTTCTTGCAGCAGTTCTGCTAAGTTTTCTTCCTGCGGCTGCGATAAATCTTGAAATATAACGAAGGAGGAAACGATTTTTTCAGGTAATGAAGAAATTATCGTTTTAAGGCTGTTTACAGTAGCAGCAGAACAGGCAATGCCTATTATCTGTGGGTTGTTTTGATTTGTTTCTACGTCAAGGTTGTCCATGTCTATACTAATTTAAAACAGCTATAGCTGTAATTAATGTCCAATCCCTCAGCTTATGTGCCAAAGGTGGTACACAGCCGCATAAATTTCAAATCATTTTAAAAAAGTCTGTGAGCAGCAGATTGATTTCCGCCACGCATAAATGCACAGATTTCTTTTTAAGATGAAAACGTTGATTATTCGTTTTCTTAATTTTTATAATTCATTGCGCCTTGTGTATTCAATTATGAATTTGGGTGCTTTTGAATAGTTTTTTGGTGGTAAGCTAAAGTAGATTTAACATCAACGTGGTTCTTACATAATTTTTTTAAAATGTATCATAATTCCCATAAATTTAAGTATCCTTGAAATTATATGTGTTTTATTACCAGTTAATTGTATGTTTAATCGGTTTTTTCTATGCTTTGAGTTGTCTTACTTTAATGCTTTAATTTTAAATCTTAATTTGAGTCATTTTTTATAAATCATCACATTCAGAATTATTAATCTTCTTCAGAAGTTGGAGAGCTTTCATCATTTTTGACAACTGGTTTTTCATCCCAATCTCCCCAATCTCCTTTATAGACTTTTACGCAGATGATTTCATTATCTTTCCCTTTATACATGCGGGTAGACGAACTGCAGTCATCTGTCGTACAGTCTTTCGTGTGGTTTGTTTTGTCAGTTTCCATAGCTAGTAATTTTAATTAAATTATAGATTTGCAGAAAATGCAATTTGATTGTAAGTGTAAACGGAGGTCAAGTAGGAGAATTTACAACACAAAGTTACAGGTCGCTAGGAATCTTACTTACATAATTAAGAAGGGAACTTATAAAGTTTACATTCAATTATATAAGAAAGTTATTTTCTAAAAGGAATAAGAGAATACTATTTTGAATGGAAAATTCTACATAAGAAGTAGTTTAATCTCAATATAAAAGTTTAGAATAGTGCTGAAAGTCCACTTAAATTTAAGATAATAGAAATCGATCAACTGTTTTTTTAATGTCTTGACGTAACGAAGTGATAGAATATTGTTTGGTCAAAAATTCTGAAGCATGATTTTCTGCTGCAAATCTTTTGTCTACATCACTAGATGAGGTAGAATAGATGATTACGGGAATGTCCTTAAATTCTGGATCTGCTTTTATTTGCTTCAAAAATGTTCTACCATCCATGACAGGCATATTGAGATCTAGAAAAATAAGATCAGGTTTGTGGACCGTTCCAGATCGTAATTTTTCGAAGGCAACAGCACCGTTTACGGCTTCTTCAAATAAAACAGATGGATGTTCTGCCGCTAGAGATTCCTCAAATATTTCACGGTCATCAGCATCATCATCAATCAAAAAAATGGTCTTCATAAATTGGAGTAAATCGTATGTAAATATACACTAATTACCGGATATTTAATACGCCCAATTTTTTAATGTGACACTGGTATTATCATAGTAAATGTAGTGCCTACACCTTCTTGAGACACAGCGCTGATGGTTCCATTATGGTTCTGAAGTATTTTTTTACACATCGCTAGTCCGATACCTGTTCCTGCAAACTGATCGTTTCCGTGAAGCCTTTGGAAAATATTAAAAATCTGCTCGGCATATTGCTGAGAGAAACCAATACCGTTATCTGTAATTTCTATTTTAATATAATTTTTATCTAAGGTAAGAGAAGCATTTTCAATTTCTGATTTCGAAAGAGCCTCGGTCTTGATTGTAATATGCGGCGCTGTATCAGGTCTGCTGTATTTTAGTGCGTTCGAAATTAGGTTTCCAAAAAGTTGCGTCATCTGGAGCGGAATTGCTTGTATTTCTGGCAGAATATCGCTTTCGATTACAGCATTTTTCTGTTCGATAATCAAATCAAAATCGGTTAAGATTTCTAAAATTACTACGTTAAGGTCTACAGATTCAAAATTATGTGATGCTTCGGCCAGTTTAGAGAATTGAAGAACATCCTTGATTAAGTTCTCCATTCTTTTGGTAGAGTTGGTTATTTTATCAATGTAAAAATTAACCTTTTCAGGATTTTTATCTAAATTGTTTTTCAGCATATCTGTAAAAACACTGATTTTTCGAACGGGTTCCTGAAGATCGTGCGATGCAATATAAGCAAACTGAGAAAGTTCCCGATTACTAGATTCCAATTCTGTATTTGCAGCATGAAGTTCTGCTGTTCGTTCCTGTACCTTAAATTGCAATTCTTGCTGCAACTGTCTTTCTTTGGTTACATCCTGCGCAGTCCCGCTGATGCCTTCCCGCACACCATCTTTAGAATATAAAACTTGCGCATTTGCATGAATTATACGCTGCTGACCAGTAATTTTATTTAGGATAGGAAATTCATAATCATAGAAATCTTCAGAAGAATTGCCAAGAGCTTCTTCAAAAGAAAGCGCGATTTTTTCCCTGAAAGGATCACCAATGCATTCTAAAAATAGTTCGCTGCTGCCCGTAGTAAACGGAAGTCCAAGCCATTCGCTAAAACGCTCTGAACAGGAAATTGTTCCGTCAGAAGCATTTAGATTCCAAGTGGCGAGTTCTGCCAGTTCTATCGCTCCGGCAAGAGCCTGTTTGGTTTGTTCGAGTTTTTTAGAAGCAGTAACCTGATGAGTGACATCGATGGCAATATCCATAATGCCATAAATTTCTCCTTTTGAATCACGAATAGGAGTATAGGTAAATTCAAAATAATAGGTAGAGAGTTCGCCGTTCATCATGATTTCTGCCGGCATGGCGCGTCCGTAATACGTTTCTCCTGTTCGATAAACTTCTGTAAGGATTTCCATAAAAGGCTGTCCTTTAAGTTCAGGAACTGCTTCCTCCATTGGGAGTCCAAGTACTGTTCTGTCTTTGCCCCAGTAACTTATCATTATATCATTGGCAATTTCAATCTTCATGTCATCACCTGTAAATAGACAGATTCCTACAGGAGATTGTTCTACCATCGAAGTAAATTTATGCTGACTTTCGTTAACTGCTTGTCTGCCAGTTATGATTTCATTCATATCCATACAAAAACCGGCATAACCGGCATAATTACCTTCAGTATCATAAAAAGGATCACCAGCTGCTCTGCACCAGATAATTTCTCCAGTGTGTTTTTTTGCTCGGAATAGTACGTCAAAATGTCTTTTTTCTGCGATTGAATCCAAGTATGATTTTTTTGCACGATGATAATCTTCAGGTAAAATCACATATGTCCAATTGCCTGCGAGTAAAGATTCATAAGACATGCCTGTAAAATCAATCAGGGTTTTGTTGAAATACGTCATCCAGCCTTCTTCATTAGAAAGCCATAAACCAGTAGGAGAGCTGTCTGTTACATTTTGAAAAAGCGCATCGGCTTCGCGTTTGGTTTTTTCCAGCTGCGATTCTGCCAGTTCCAATGCAATTCTACTGTTTTCTTGTTCTGTAATATCTGCAATTGTTCCAGAAAATGCCGAAGTATTTCCCTGTGCGTTTAACATTCTAGAGGCAGAAATGGCAATTCGGTGTACGGTTCCATCTTCCCATATCACACGTGGTGTATAGTAAAAAGTGCCGGTTTTAATTCCGTTTTTAATTGCCTGAAGACGAAGCTCCAGATCTTCGGGATGTACATATTGTAAAAGCTCTTCTCTTGTAAGTTCTGTTTGTACAGTACCAGTAATTAATCTGCTGAATTCAGGAGTATAATCTATGGTATTATCTGAATAATCTACATTAAAGATTCCCAGTCCCATACTTTTTATGGTCATATCAGTAAGCTGACGAGACTTGAAAAGTTCTTCTTCTGCTTTTTTATGTGCGGTAATGTCCTGTACCGTTCCGTTAAAACGATACACGATATTATTTTTGTCAAACCATGCTTTTCCCAGCGCATGAACTTTTCTTATGCTTTTTGATTCTCGATCAACAATGTCGTATTCAATATCATAACGGCCGCCAGAATCGTAGGTCATTGCTGTGTTTATAGAATCGGCTACGCGCTCACAATCGTATTCGGCTATTGCTTCAAGCGCGTGCGTTAGTAAAATTTCATCATCGAATTTTAATCCGAACCAATTTTTAAGTCGGGTATTGGCTGAAAATCTTCTCGTATGTGGATCAAGGTCAAAGGTTCCGAATTCAGCGGCATTAATCGCAAATTCAAGTTCTTCCTTATTTTGACGGACTTTCAGTGTATTAATTACTTTTTCTGTTGTTTCGGTAGCAATAACAAGTACGCCTTTAATCTGTCTGTTGTCATCTCTTACAGGACTATAGCTGAAGGTCCAGTAGCAGTCTTTTAAAACACCGTCTCTTTCAATAGGCATTAATAAATCATCATACAGTATACTTTCCCCATCTGTTAAAACTTTGGCGATAAGCGGCTGAATAAAATCCCAGCATTCCTGCCAGTAATCGACTGCGCTGCCACCCAAAGCTTTAGGATGTTTCGCTGTTCCCATAATTGGGAAATAAGAGTCGTTATAAAACTGCGTAAGAGTATCGCCCCACCACAAAAACATGGGAAACTTGCACGATAGCAGGGTTGAAAGTGTATTTTTTAAATTTTCCGGCCATTTTTCAGGAGAGCCAAGAGGATGTTCATTCCAGTTTATGTTTTGAATAAGCTGGGCAGATTCGCCTCCGTTCTGAAGGAAATAATAATCGGAATTCGTAATGTCTAAGTTCAAAATATTGTTTTTGGCGGATGGCAGCTTAACCAGAAGAGAAGCATTTGCGATTTTGAGTAAATGTAATTATTATTTAATCAAATCATAATGATAGTCTTGGTTTTGCCGAATTTAGTATGGACACACATTTGTTTTTTATCAGATTTCCTGTTAAAATTTAAAATAGTATCTCAATTGAGTGGCTGGTATTTAGATTAAAAAAGTTCCGGGATTCTGTGTTTCTTCTTCATTATCTTCTTCCTGCATTTCATCTTCCTCTTCTTCCCAGTCATTTTCGTCGTACTCGTTATTGAGATCATCAAGCTCCAAATCATATTGATTTTCCAATTTCATTGAATATGAATTATTTGCTTTTAAAAAATCATCATAATTTAAAAGCAATTCTTCTTCAAAAGAAATAAATTTTAGGTTTTGCGCAGCAGGATTGTATCGGTTTTTATGCATCATAATAAGGGAGATTTTTGTTGATAAAAAGAAAGTGCTGACTCATTTTAATTAATATGTGAAAATACTAAATGTAGAACAAAGAACTTTTATACAATTCTCAGTAGGAATTGCTAAATTTTCATTTTTCTCAAATAATTAAATATTTAACATTTTTGCTGATACAGCCAATAGTTTAATGCTTTAAATTTGATACATATCATTTACTGAATTTTAACAGGCAGATCTTTTTACAATGGAAAAATCGATACAACTACAAGTGAGAAAAGATTTGGATCCGCGCCAGCAGCTCACTGTTATTAAATTAAAGGGAAGTCTTATTTCTAAAGGCTGGACAGAAATCATCCATATACTAGATCAGGATGAGGATTTTCATATCAATACTTTTGAAACGGCGCCCGAGAACCGTAATGTAGTCCAGCAGTACATTTCGGCTTTTATTAATGCAGAAAATCTTTCTGATACTATATCAATTAAAAAGTAAAGATTTTTAAGCATCGGTGTAAAGCAATGTTTATTCGTTTGAATTTGTCGAAATTATAAAGAGAAAACTTTAAGAACTATCAGTTTTCTATTTTCGTATTGGCAGCGATCAGTCGAAATAGAAGCTCGTATTTTTGAAGATGTTTCTCTAGATTTCTACTGGCTTCTACTGGTCCGATACTTCCTTGTATGGCATATAATTTTTTATCCTGTACAAACATAAATTGGAGTATTCGTACTTTCATTTTAGAAGCAGCAGTGTTGAAATTTTCTTCAACTTCAATCATCATTCCAGGCACGCCGTCAATAGTTGCAGTTTCGCTTCTAATGAGGTTTGTTTCTGGGGAAAGTAATTCTGAAATGGTGCTTTTGTTGAGAACAATATTGTGCAAATACTTCGGAAGATCATATGCTGTAATTAGTATTTTTCTATTCCAGTACCATTAAAGCTGGTAAACTGCTGAATGGTTTGCGGACTTTCAGCTTCTTCGGCAGTCCAGCTTTTGGGTATGGGAATTTTTAAATCAGTTTGCTGTGCCTTTGGATGATTTTCTGTTAAGAAAAAATTTAAATGACCATCTTTGATTTCCTCATGTGGTGCATCCTGATATACAAAAGACATAATTCGTTGATGCAAAATAGTATCATTTATGGAATATATACGTTCGTTTGCTTTTGCCAGAAAATCAAGAGCATATTTCTCTTTCTCTATCGGGATTTTGAATTGTTCCTTTAAAAGTGAATCAATTTCTTTTTGGAGCAATTTGAAATGAGAATCCTGCAATTCTTCTTTCAGAAATTGTTCGATATTATTCTCTGCTCTTCCAAAAGAGGTTTCTAATTTTTTTTCCGCGAAAGCGACCTCTTTTTTAAGATGTGGATACTGCTTAGCCACTTCGCCCAACGCCGCGCGCTGCCCTTTAAGAAAGGCATAGGTTTCTACCGCCTGCGATACTTTTGGACTGTACTGTTTTACCTGCGTGTAAGAACAGAAAGGTAAAAGGCAGAAAAGCATCGCTATTCTACACATTGAAAATACTATTGGAGATTTTAAAAACATATGGTTAGTTTTTAATGTATTAAACGAGTTGTAAAACTGCTAAACCATGATTTCTTCTGCTTCTGTAATTATTTTATAATCTTCTATAATTTCATTCAAATTGAATTAAGGATTGATGAAAGTATAAACTAGAAATGTAGTGATAGAAAAAATGAGGTGTGCAATAAAAAGCTGTATGTAATAGCCTTTGTAATCAATATTAGGCTTTTGCGGAATAATACTAAATAAAATCATCCAGCCTACAATTCCTATTATTCCGATGCAGGCACCAAGTATAAAAGTAGAGGACCATGAAATTTCCATGATGCCATTAGTCCATAATATATGATAACCGATGACAAATAAGAGTCCGATAAAATAGTGGAGTGCCCAAGCTAAAATTGATTTAGTAATTGGCGACACCTCGATATGTAAAAAAGAGAGAACATAAGTGAGAAGTAAAGGTTCTTTATAAACTTCTCTGGCTGCTGCCGAAACTAAATAACTAAAAAGTGTCATTGTCGATGTTGCTGCAAGTGTCGCTGTTAAAATCTGAAGTATACTTTCGCTGTTCATATTATTAAATATTTACGTTAATTAAATGGTTTAAAATAATTTGATGGATTGGTAGAAATTGAGTTTTATTTTTACGAGATAGTTCAAATTTAATTTTTGGAGTCACTCCGTTTTTATATAAAAAAAGGAGAACCTTTTAAAATTGCCATTGAAATGATCTAAAATGTACGTCAGGTATTTTTATCTGTATTAAAAAATATATGGATATTAAATTATATAAGATTTTACTACTATTATATAAGCAGTAATGAGCTTTAAAAGACAAATTTGATTCGTCAAATTTTAAAATAAAGCTTTATGTTGCACCCAGTAACCCCATGGACAGCCACGGTCCAGGCTGATATTGTTAATGCTGAATTGCTGCACGAAACCGTGCTGGCTCAGTACCAACTTCAAATTTATAATGCCGGAGATTCTCTTTGGCTGACCGTTCAATGGCCTGAAAAAGGAAGAATTGCGTTCAGACTCGCTTTTGGGATGAATAGTGTATTTAACAAAGCCGAAGTTGCGCAGCAAGAAAATGGTTTACTCATAGAGGCTTCAACACGATTAGGACGTTACACGATTACTATTTCTTTTCCAGAAACAGAACCAGCTGTATTTCGTTACACTACTGCATTTACAGCATCATTTCAACTTTTGATTCCCTATTGGCCTCGCGATATAGTACCGCTTACCGCTGATGGAAGAGTCGAGAACACTTCGGGAATAATTCATTCTCATCAGGTAGGAACTCGTTCGGGACATATTTATTTTAGTATGACAAGACCCGAAAACGGTTCTGTTTTTTACTTTCAAAATCTAAGTGCGATTGCGCCGTACTGTGAAGCTGCGGAAACTTCGTTAGGAGAAACTGTTGGAGGAAGCTGGCCCGAAATCGGATTTGAGTTTCCTGTAAATGCTGAAAAACCTATTCCGGCTGGTGTTGAATTTATTATTTCAGATGCATTTGTTTTGCTGGATGAAAATGTGATAAAAGATGAAACTGAAGTTACCACCAAGTTTTTAAATTATCTCGGTGTAATTTATCCTCATCTTACGAGACCAGAAACAACCTATCAGGATTGGCCGGAAATGGCAGAAAAAGTAATGAATCAGCTGTATCTTAATAAAGGATGCTGGACGATGGCAAACAGCTCTCCGTTTCTAAACGCTTATGTATGCGATTACAAAACTCCTGCAGAAATAATGGTGCAGCTTGCGGTTAAATTGCCGCTTCACGAGTATTTGGTTTGGACAGAAGGTTCGCATCCGCTTTTTGACGATCTCAATATGGGACTTGAAGATTTCTACGATGAACGAATAAAAAGCATCGTGCGCTGGCATCCCGCTCTTGTGGACCAGCTTGACAAATCTGAAGAACAGAAACAAGATATGGTAATGGATTCTTGGTACCTTCATCATCCTTTATTAAATCTTGCGCGTCTGGCACTTCGAGGTGATAAACCTGCAGAAAAGCTTTTTCTTGATTCGGTAGATTATGCTGTAAAAACGGCACATCATTTTGATTACAATTGGCCGGTTTTCTATAAAATGACTACTTACGAAGTTATAAAAGCTGAAACAGCACCCGGAAAAGGCGGAGAAAAAGATGTGCCTGGATCGTATGCTCACGTAATGCTGATGGCGTATAAACTCACCAGCGAAAAGCGGTTTTTAAATGAAGCAATTCGTTCCCTTAAAAGCCTGGAGGGACTTGGCTTTGATATTTTTTATCAAGCAAATAATACTGCTTTTACAGCCGGAGCATTGGTCGAGCTCTATCGCGAAACCAATGATGAAAAGTATCTTAAACTGAGTTACAGCTGTCTGGCAGGAGTATTTAAAAATGTGCAGCTATGGGACTGCAATTATGGGTATGGAAAAAATTTCCCAAATTTCTTTTCTGTTTTTCCTCTTAGCGACGCGCCGTATACTGCGGCTTATGAAGAATTTGAAGTCTATGCCGCCTTGCATCATTATTTGGAAGTTACAGAAGGCATTGATATACTGCCAGCTTTGAAAGTGCTAATTCCGGAGTTTATAAAATATGCGACTGAGAGATTGGCTTATTATTATCCGCCGCTACTCTCTAAAGAAATGATTTCAGAAGAAGTGAAAACTGGCGAAGTACAAAAAGAACTTTGGGTGCCTATAGAAGATATTCATGATGGCTGGGAGAAATCTGGTGAAGTTGGTCAGGAAGTTTACGGAGCAGGTTTGGCTTTTGGAATAGTGCCTAGACAGTATTTTCATTTAAAAGAGCTTAATGCGACAGGTTTTATTGACTATCCAGCGGTGAAATTCCGATTTGGGAAAGGACGTGTTACTTTTCACGTAGTAGGAAGCGCGCAGTTTACCACGTTGCTAAAATTCAATGGACTTTCAAAGGCAGCAGCTTCGAAAATAAAAGTAGAGGTAAAAGATCAATCAACCTACAAAGAGGTAAAAGGCAATAGTAACAATGAATTTCAAATTCCAGGAGATGCAGTATTACGCATAAGTTGGTCTACCGTAAAATTTAAATCAGCCTGAAAGGCGCTAAAATGATATGTTATGAAAAAATATAAAGTAGGTTTAATTGGCTACGGCGGTTTTGGTAAGTTTCTTCACCATTGGTGGGGAAAACTTGATCAGATTGAAGTGGTCGCTGTGGCAGATTCATCAGGCAAACTTGATAAAGATTCAAAATGCAAACTCTATGATAATTGGGAAGACCTTCTTAAAGATCCTGAAATTGATATTGTAAGTATTGTAACTCCTCC